>JAMWDA010000158.1 GCA_023818995.1 Candidatus Omnitrophota bacterium | reverse complement strand
TTAGTTCTACAGAAGCAATCTCAAGCCCCACAGTTTCTCTACAAATTTGTTTTCCTCACAATGATTTTAAATTTAAAACAGAGGCAAAATTAATTTGGATGAGAGATTTAGAAAGCGGTGCCTCTTTATATGGAGTGGAATTTGTTGGTTTAGGAGAGAAAGAAAGAGCAGAATTAAGAAAAGAGTTAATCAAGATACAAACTGAGAGCTTGTTGAGAGAAATTGAAGATAGAGGGATGAGAAAAATGGTCTCTGATTTCTTTTTAAGTTATTTATCACATTATATAAACGAAATTATTAAGGTCACTCAGCATTTATTTAAAGGGAAGGAATATTCGGAAGAAATAGAAAGAAGATTGAACCAGCTCCACACTCAAATTTTATTAAAGGGGCATTGCTTAGAGAAATTATTCTCCGAAAGCAAAGTAATGCAGAAGATCAAAGATAATTTTAGACATTTAATCAGTACTTGGATTTATAAAAGCACGATTGTAAAATATGCATTTGAGAAACCGCGTGGTTACGCCGGTGATTATAAAATGTTAGAGATAATTTATGATAATAAACCAATTTCAAAAAATATGGGTGTATATTTTGATAATAATTTTTTAAAAAGTCCCTATGCGGTAGCAGTAAGGATACGCAAGGACCACCTGAGAGAAATACTACAAAGATTTTTTAATGAAACCAAATTAAATAAGCTTAATATATTAAATATTGCCTGTGGTTCTTGTAGGGAAATAAGAGAGTTACTCCCGAGCCTAAAAACAAAGAGTTCTATTATTTTTAATTGCCTTGATTGGGACGAAGAAGCACTGAAATTTTCTCAAGGTATGCTTCTACCGATTAAGCCAAAGAATGTAGAATTCAAATTTATTAAAGAAGATATTATGAATATAATTAAAAATGAATCTACCGCATTGTCGCTGGGTAAACAAGATCTAATTTATAGTATTGGTCTAATTGATTATTTACCCGATCGGGTCTTAAAAAAGCTGATATACGTTTTATATCAACTCTTACAGAAAAATGGGAGGCTTATTTTAACTCATAAGAATAGAGAAAAGACGTTTCCTCCTATTCCTCCAGATTGGTTCTGTGATTGGAAATTTGTTCCTCGAAATAAAGAGGAGGTAATTGAATTATTTTATGCTTGTGGGATATCTGAATTTTCACTTTCTATAGATTCAGACGATTTTGAATATATACATTACTTTACAGTTATTAAAAGATAAATGGGTCCAGAGTTGTTGGAATTAAAATTTATGCCGTTAAATTATTATATCTTTACTACAGCATTAAATTTCTTTACGTGTATTTTTCTTTCTTTATTTGTTTTATTGAGAAATTGCCGCTCAAATCTTAATAAAACATTTTCTGCCTTTTGTTTTGCTATTGCACAATGGTCATTATTTTATTTTCTATTCCTATCCACATCGACAAAAGATACGCGATTAGCCGATTTTTATATAAGAACTTGTATGATTGGTGTTATCTTTATTCCGTCGACTTTTACACATTTTGTTACGATACTCAGTGGTATTAAGAGAAATAAATCACTTATTTTTTTAAACTATCTGATAAGTATAAATATTGCTGCGACTGTTTACTCTTCGCTTTATGCCAAAACAGGAGGTTCTTTTCTAGTTTTTCCATATTGGCCCTTCACTGGTGTATTATTTGTGGTGCACTTAGTCCACTTTTTTATAAATCTTTTTTATTCTTATTTATTGATCTTCAAAGTATTAAGACGAAGTAGAGGAATATTAAGGGAGCAAATTTCCTATGTCCTTTTAGGAACAGGCATAGGTTTTCTAGGGGGCTTAACGAATTATTTTATATGGTATAGAATTAGTATACCTCCAGTCTTAAATATTTTACCTTCTGTTGGCGTACCTATTATTTCTTACGCTATCATCAAACATCGTTTAATGGATATTAAACTTGCCAGACAATATCTGGCCATGAATCTTTTCTATGGTGTAGTGGTTTCAGTGATATTTGTAGTTTTAGCTTTCTTTTTAAGACACTGGTTTTTGGGAATTTCTCTGGTAATATTTTTAGCTATTCTTTTAGGTCCTTATCTTCATCGTCGGATGACAAGATTTTTAGAGCCTGCTTTCTTAGGGGAGACATACCATATCTGGAAGAAGCTAAAAAGTTTTTGGGAGAAACCAAAGGTAGTTTTTACCTCTGGACAATTAGCTGAGGTTTTAAGTGAGATATCTTTGGTAATGGGTTTAGAGAGTTTTAGTTTCTTTTTGTTCAATCAAAATAGAGATGTATTTATACCCGAAGCTTATAGTGGTTTAGAAGGTATCTTTTCATCCGATCCAGAACAAGCAAAGGCATTAAATACTATCTATCCCGATGACCCTCTGAAAGGAGGTAGCTTAAGGACTTGGTCAAGAGGTGATCGCGTCGGGGAGAGATTAGGTCACTTAACGAGGTGATAGAGATGGCAAAGAAGATTTTGGTAATTGATGATGAGGAGTTAATTACAAAGAGCCTATTAAAATTATTAAGCCAAGAAGGTTACGATACAACTGTAGTAAGAAGTGGTAAAGAGGCTCTAAACAAAGTCAAAGAAACTGGTTTTGATCTTATTATCTGTGATGTGAGAATGCCAGAGTTAGATGGGATTGAGACTGTTAAAGAGATTCGCACATACTTAAAAAAATTAAATAAAAAACTAATCCCTGAAGTTTTAATTACCGGGTATGCTGATAAGGATAAATATGAGCAAGCGATGGATTTAAAAGTAGCAGATCACATCTATAAGCCTTTTGATAGAGAAGACTTCTTGAAAGTAATTAAGAGAAATATTTGATGTTCTAAAAATGGATAAAATTCTTGAGGGAAGAAGGTCATACCCACGGATAAAATCAAATTTAAGAGTAGATATCTCCAAAGATATATTAGCAGAGACAATAGATTTGAGTGAAGGTGGAATGGGTTTTAGTACCCAAGAGATTATTACGAGTCCTGAGATTTCATTACAGATTCAATTTCCTGAGAGTAATTTTAGATTTAAAACTGAAGCAAGATTGGTCTGGAAGAGGGATCTTGAGAGTGGTGGTTCTTGGTATGGAGTAGAGTTTACTGGACTCAATGAGGCTCAAAAGGCAGAATTGAGGAAAGAGTTGATCAAAATTCAGATTAAAGGATTATTAAATGAGATTAAAATACCAGAGACAAAGAAACTGGTCTCTGATTTTTTTCTCAGGGATATGTTGAATTATATAGGCGAGGTTATTAAACTTGGCTTGTGTGTAACGGAAGAAAAAAGATATTGTGAAGATTTAGAGAGGAATTTAGATCAGTTAAGTACACAGATTTTACTCAAAGGATATTGTTTAGAAGAGGTACTTTCTGACAAAAAAATTATGCAGAAAGTTAAAGAGCTTTTTAGACATCTAATAAGCACTTGGGCTTATAAAAGCGTAATTATGAAGAGGGCATTTGAGAAGCCAAGAGGATATCCCGGAGACTATAGAATGCTGGAAATCATTTATGATAGCAAGCCCATTTCAAAAAATATTGGTGTATATTTTGACAATTATTTTCTAAAGAATCCTTATGCTGTAGCTGTGAGAATTCGAAAAGATCGTCTAAGAGAGATGCTCATAAATTTTCTTAATGAAACAGATTTAAACAAAGTAAACATA
>JAMWDA010000157.1 GCA_023818995.1 Candidatus Omnitrophota bacterium | reverse complement strand
GTAATAACTTCTAATTTGTTTATCTTTTCTATCGCTTCTGTAATATCTTCAGCAGCTCTGTAATTACCTTCTCCTAAAAATATCTGTTTGTTATACTCTAAAATATCTACCACCTTCTTCTTAATCCCTGAAAAATTTGTCTTTAAATAATGCTGATGCAACTGCCTTTCTTCATTTGATATCTTACGGCCAAAATTCATACTTACTAAATCCTTCATTGCTTTTATTAACTTATTAAATTCTCCTAATTTTGCATACAAATATACAATTCTTATCTGAACATACAGCGGTAGAATTCCATAATCGTTATATTCAATTTTTTTAAGCTCATCTATAGCATCATTATAAGCCTTAATGATTTCCTTATTATGAGTAGTATCCTTCCTCTGCATATCTTTTAGAGAAGCTAATCTTAGTTTTAACACAAAAAGACCATTGTGTATTTTCCTACGTTGATTCGTAGCAAACCAACTATCTATTTCCCTCTCCTTATTTTCTATATTTTTTCTCAATTCATTTTCAGCTCCCTTTATTATTTCTATATTTGCTTCTATATTATTCTCAAAATAATTATTTATCTCATCTCTCATCCCAAACAGGTCATCCTTTAAACCATATTCATTATGGATATTTTCTATATCTTCGGCAGTTATTAAGCTCTTTTCTTTCAAAATCTTTGTGTATTCCATAATTTCTATAGTATCGTGGTTCAAAATATGTGCTAATTTCTTTGTATCCTCAATATTATCTATAGAAAGCTGATCTAAAAACATTTTGGGGATATAGATAATTTCTCTATCCACTCCTATTTTGGTTAGTTGCCAATATATTTTGCCCTTCTCATCTTTACCTAATAGCAAGAAAGGTAAAGGCAAATCTACCTCTACAATGGTTACTCTTTCTTTAAAATATTCTATTATATTTTCCTCTTTTTCAGATTCTTTTCCCCATAATTCTATAGCTTTATTGATCTTCTTAAGATTTAAATCAGCTTTATCTACCTCTTCTAATCTATCTTCGTAATCCCTTAATACATAAGAACTACCCTTTTTAATTATCTTTTTAGGAAACACTCCTATAACCATATCGGCGTAATGATACCTACTAGAACTTCCTTGCCCAAAACCTATATAATCATCAGTATCTATTTCTTGCAAAACCTCCTCTAATAACTTAAATCCTTCTTTCTTTGAAGAGGCATGCCAAAGTTTATCCCCTATCTTTCTTACCCAGATACCGGCAAAAGGCATATTATTTGCTCTCATTACCTCCAATGCTTGATTAAAGGGTAAACAAATCTCATTATTTACTTTCATAATAGGTAGATGAGCAAATAAAGAAGCTACATAATCTTTATCTAAATTATTTATATTAGCAATCGTATCTACTAAACAATTGGAGACTAAACTTTTTCCAGAAAAAGGATAACTATAATAAATATTTAATCTCTCGGCTTTTTTAATTTCTTTCCGGAAGGTTTCGTCGGTTTGGGCGGTAATATAATTGTCAATTATGGCGTGGGCATTAAGCTGAGGATAAAAATAATGCAGGATTTCTTCAGCTAAGGTGAGTACAACTAAAAGTTGAGGGGGTGCTGGCGTAATTATTGCCCGGGAGAAAATTATCTTTCTTATGCCATCTTCTTCTATTACTTCCCCTAGTCTATTGTTTGGTGTCTTTAGTCTAAATTCTACAGGAACTACACATTCTGGTCTTTTTTGTTTCATCTCATCTATTATCTCTAAGGCTGGCTCTAAGGTAGCTTGGAAAAATTCTTTTGCTTTCTGGGTTGCTTCTGTATCTTCTCCTTTTTGTTCAAACCTCTGAGTATCTACGTTAAGATTCCCTTTAACTAAACCTAAGGACTCTTCAATATGACTGAATTCATGAAGGGATTTTACTTCGAAGCGAGAAGTCTCTAAAGTAATATCTCCTTGTAGTTCTTTTATACCTTTGTATATGCCTTTTGAAACATCAATCTCTAAAATTAATTTGTCATAACCTATACCTAAAACATTCAGAGTATGAATTGTTTCTAAAGTTAAGACTAAATTTTCCTCTTTATCTAGAGTAAATAATACCTTAGCAAAAGGATCTGGCATTCTGGCTTTTAATTTTGCTTGTTCTTCTTGCTTTGCTTTTTCTTCTGAAGTCTTTACTGCTTTAGCTACAATTTGATTCTGAGATTCTTTTTCTTGAAGTAGTTTTAAAAAGGTTAATGCCTTTGTATTGCCAATTTTAGCTAACAATTCAGCCGCACCATTTCTTATATCTAAGTTTGAGTCGAATAAGTCATTAATTGGATTTTGTACTGTGATTTTATCACTCTGTTGTCTTGATTGCTCTTTTGATGATACAAAATAAGTAAGATGAGTAAAGTGAAAAACAGGCGAAGTTTTTTCTTCCACATACTCTATTCCCACCGTCTTTAAGCGTGGATCTGTAACCTGCCTGCGTGTAGAGTAGTCTGTAAGGACAAAACCACCTTGACGTAGATATTTAAGGGCTATCGGTAGAGTTAACTCTTTCTGAGTACCAGCACCTGTATAACCATAAAGGAGTGCCTTCTCAACATAAATATCAAATCCTTCTTTTATTTTTTGAGGTAATAGATTTTCATCAGAAGCATCAATCTTATTATAGTAATATAAAACTCTATTTCTATCTCCTAACTCAAAATTAATTACTCCTTCGTTGTCATTTACTATACCCATATTTATAACTTTACCACCTAATTGTTCAATTTGATTGCTTATAGAATTAAGTAGTTTATTTATTGGCTCCTTACTTTCTCCAATATCCACATATAGGAAGATTTCACCATCGGTTGTTAGTAAAGGATGTATGATATCTGTTCCTGCACCAGGATAATAAACTATAATAGGATGCCTATGAGTAGATTTGATTGTTTGTCTAACTGCTGAATACCATCTCGAGGTAGCATTCCTTCCTACTACTGAGATTATATCAGTATCAGAAGGTCTTTTTATTGCTTCTTTAAATATATTTTTAACTTCTTCTACTGTGAGAGCTGAAGTGTTAGGTTTATCACTCTCAATAGGTGATATTAAAAAAGCTTTCCTTTCTTTCAATCTATTAAAATAATCCGAAATTACACTTATTGGTCTTATTAACCAATAGGTCAGAGGTTTAAGACAAGCTAAAGCAAGTAGTCCAGAGACTGTGATAAGAATATCTTCCCATGAATTAAACTCATATTTTGCAAGGACAGATAGACCTAAGACAGAGAATCCTAGTCCACCCAATGAAGTGATGAGCTCTGTAGATACAAAATTACCTTCTTTAGAAGATATACTTCCCGAAATACTATCAATTCCAACTTCATAAGTAGGTCTTCTATGCACAATAATATCAATCAAAATCTTTGCTAGCACCTTTGGTAAATCTTCAACTTCTCTAACTAAAACAAATGGTCGATAAACACCTCTTACATATCCCATAGCTTCACCAATGCCTATGCCTATTACTTCGATATGTTTCTTGCGAGCTAGATCTAAATATTTACTTACTTTTTCAGGACCATTACCTTGACCATCGGTAATTACAATAGCAATTTTTGAATCTCCTTCTTGATTTTCTAATTCCTTAATTGCTAACTCCACTGCTTCAGCATCATTAGTACCTTGACCACGTTCCATATAACTCAAGATTTCACT
>JAMWDA010000156.1 GCA_023818995.1 Candidatus Omnitrophota bacterium | reverse complement strand
GTTTTTTAAAAAACTTGCGCGTCCTTTTTAAAAAACAAACCCTTAAAAACTTTAAAAACTTAAACTCTTCTTTACTTAAATAAATTAAAGGCTTGAGGTGGATACCATGTGCCTGTATAGTTCTGATACAAAATGAGTTTATATTTATTTTCTAGCCATGTTTCTTGCTTAGAATTTTTATTAAATTTTTGTTGTGCGAAATATTTAAGGCTTTTAAAAGCAATTGTTTATTTTTGGGATTATAGTATTGAATAAGGGCTCTCTGAATCTTTCTCTCTCTAAAAGTGCGTGGCACATAAATATCTTTGCCCGTAAAAGGGTGTTTACCTGTATAGTATATACAAGCGGATAAAGTCATAGGTAAAGGGATAAAATCTTGGATTTGTTCAGGATGCAATCTTCTCTTAAATAAATAAAAAGCTAATTTTAAAGTATTGGTAAAGTTAGAACCGGGATGCGCGCTAATAAAATAGTTAACTAAATATAGCGGTAAAGAAATTTCTTTTACTACTTCCTTAAATATTTTAACAAACCGCTGGTAAACCTTTAAAGGAGGTTTGTTCATTATTTTCAAAACATCATCAACGATATGCTCGCTAGCTACTTTCATCCGTCCGCTTATATGAAACTTGCATATCTCTTTTAAATAATCCTTAGCATACTCTTCTATAAGTAAATCGTATCTAAATCCACTATTAATAAATATATGTTTTATCCTCGGTAGGCTACTGACCTTTCTATACAACTCTAAACTATCCTTATATCCTAAATTAAGCTTACTACATTTTTTAGGGATTAAACATCCCTTATCCTTACAAAATTCTCCTTTTTCCCATAACAAACAATTAGCTCTATAAAGATTTGCTGTTGGACCGCCAATATCTGTAATGGTCCCTTTAAAATCCTTCTCTTGAGAAATAATCTCCGCTTCTTTTAAAATTGATTCCGAACTCCTACTCTGAACTATTCTACCCTGATGCACATAAAGGCTACAAAAAGCACACTCTCCACAACAACCCCGATGAGAAACAATAGAAAACCTTACCGTTTCTAAACCTTTAACTCCACCGTAATTATCGTATATGGGATGGGCTCGACGTGTATAGGGTAATTCGTATATATAATCCATCTCTTGGGTAGTCAAAGGGAACTGGGGAGGGAATTGAATTACTGCCCGACCATTATTTTTTTGAACCAAAGTTTTTGCTGTTTTAGGGCACATATTAGAATATATAATCCTGAATGCTTCCATAAACTTATCTTTGTTTATTCTTACCTCTTCAAAAGAAGGTAAAACAATTGTATCCTCATCTAAAGGGCAATCATCTTTTACTACCACGGTTCCTCTTATTAAAGGTAATGTTTGTAAATTACCACCCTTTTTAAAATGCTCAGCAATCTCTAAAACCTGCCTTTCTCCCATGCCATAAACTAAAATATCTGCTTTAGAATCTACTAGGATAGAGCGTCTAACTCTATTATCCCAGTAATCGTAATGTGCCAATCTTCTTAAACTTGCCTCTAAACCACCAATCACTATCGGTATCCTACTAAAAACTTCTCTCAATCTATTGGTATACACTATAATCGCTCTATCCGGTCTCAACCCAATTTTACCCCCGGGAGAATAATCATCTTTTTTACGAGGTTTTTTATTAGCGGTATAATTAGCTACCATAGAATCTACGTTACCAGAGGTAACCCCAAAGAACAATCTTGGTCTACCGAGTTTTAAAAAATCTCTTCTGCTATGCCAATCAGGTTGAGCAATAATCCCTACTTTATAACCTTTACTCTCTAAAAACCTACCAATCACAGCTATACCGTAACTAGGATGGTCTACGTAGGCATCTCCACTAATTAGAATAATATCTAATTCCTTCCAACCTCTTTTTTTTAAATCTTTCATGGATATAGGTAAGAAATCCTTTACCATATTAATACTTTAAAATAATAAAACTCTACGTTAAATAGTTTTATTATACAAGAGTTAATTAAAGATTGCGATTATTATTTTGAGATCAAAAAGAGGAGAGGACTATAAGGTAAATAGTATTTGATTTAAACGTTGATAAAGATTAGAATTTTTATCTAAATCTATATTCCATTCGTAACTAAAATTTTCTGCCACCATAGATTTTTTAATATCTTTTGCTTCTTTAATCTTACCCTGAATGCTAAGAGGCCCTAAATGAGGAAAATAAATATTTAAATCTACCAACTCTCCCTCGTTTGCTGATTCGTTAGTTAAAACTTTTATCTTGTAGGAAAAGATAGATTCCATAAGCGCGGTTTTTTGAAGAGGGGATTTATTCTTATTGTATTGTATAGGTATTGATAGATTTATATTTTTCTCCATAGCGGTATATATAAAAAAATACCTGAACCCATCGCCTCCCAGCGACAAATTCAGGTTTTTACTTCCATTTAAATTATAACATATTTTGAGGTTAATTTTCAAATAAAAATAAAGATTGGATACAATTTAATTAACTACATATTAATCCTGATTTTGTTTTAACTTTCAAAATCAGCATATATGCTCCCTAAATTTATGCCTTCCACAACCTTTGCTTGATACATATCGGTAAGAGCGTATTTTGCTGTCTCTAAAGCTTCGTTTTTTATACCGTTACGAAAAGCAAGATAAACTTCAATAAAAGCTGATAAATCATCGGCAGACTTAATTAATTCACCATCTCTTATTATATTACCCTTTCTATCCAAAATATTAATAAATTCATCCTCAGTAAACATTTTCATTTGAGGATGCCAATTTTTAGGAATAAGTCTGTATATTTTTTTCTCCATTTCCTCGTGTTCGTATTCTTTAATTATTTCTCTAATCCCCTCTACCGAACGCTTTACCGGGTTGATAATATCTCTGGTAAGAACTTCGGGTAAATCGTGGAATAAACCAGTAAAATAATTATTAGTTGTGCGTATCTTATCTGCTTTTATCTCTAAAGAAAATAAATAAGAAATTATTGCCACAATCAACATATGACCTAATACCGATGTTTTAGGCACTCTATGCAAGTGACTCCATCTTATCTGAAAACGAAGTTGTCCACAAATATCACTAAATTCTTGCAACTTTGAAGAGGATAAGAATTTCTGCACACCTTTAAGTTTACCGTAACGTCTCTGTTTATCGCGAAAATCTTTATTTATCTCATCCATATGATAACGATAAGGATCGCTTCGTTCGATTATCTTAAATTCCCATCGTGTGGCATAAAAATGTGCTGCCCCTACTATTTCCCTATTAATACTATTAGAAGAACTGTTAAGATATTCCTTAAATCTTGAACAAAATTTCTCTCCTAAAGGAGCAATTACGGGGCTTATTTTCTCATAAATCCAAGCATTGAGCCTATTATATTTTTCCTTATCCTCTTTTATTTTATTAAACAATGGTGGCTTTAAATCAGTAAGGATAATTCTCTGTAAGAATTCAAATAGACCCCCTTCTATTATCTCTAACCAATCTACATCTCTATTACCACTATCCTCCTCACATTTGCCCAATAGATAAGCAATTATCATCTTATGTGCTTGCTTATCTAATTCGGTAAGTTCTACAGGCCGAATACGGTCATTCCATCTCTGCATATAAGCAGCATCGTATAATTTCAAAAGAAGTGGTTTCCTAATCATAATTAACTAATTTTACGAATAGCTT
>JAMWDA010000155.1 GCA_023818995.1 Candidatus Omnitrophota bacterium | reverse complement strand
ATTAAAAGTAATAGTAATAAATTTACCCATCCTTACTTCCTCTAAATTAGGGTATCCCAAAGAATTTAAAGCACTCTTTATCACTTGACCTTGAGGGTCAGCTACTGTGTTTTTTAAACTAATATAAATTTCTGCTCTTAATCTCATAATACCTCCATAAGCTCTTATTTTAAAATGTAAATATTAAAATGTAAATATGGAAATTAAAAATCACTTAGTTGCACCCGGCGGGTGGATTTAGGGAACTAAATAATGAGCATAGCGTCCCCAAAACTATAAAAGCGGAATTTTCTCTCTATAGCGTAGTGGTAAGCTTCTTTTACAAACTCTAATCCCGCGAAGGCACATACTAAAATAAAATTTGTTGAACAAGGGAGATGAAAATTAGTTAAAAGGCAATCAACTATTTTAAAATTATAAGCAGGGTAAATAAATAATCCTGTTTCCCCCTCCCCATAATTAACTAATGATGAATCTTTTAAAGCTACACTCTCCAATAATCTTGTTACCGTTGTCCCTACAGCAAATACTCTACCGCCTCTATTTTTAGTCTCATTAATTATTTGAGCACTCTCTTCAGAGATAAAGTAGTGTTCTTTATCCATTACATAATCCTTTATATCTTCTGTATTTATCGGTCTAAATGTTCCTAATCCCACGTGTAAAGTAACATAAGCACTTCTTGTTCCTTTAGAAGAAATTTTCTCTATAAGCGAGGGAGTAAAATGTAACCCTGCCGTAGGAGCGGCTATAGAACCCTCCTCTTTAGCAAAAACTGTTTGGTAACGGGAAGGGTCATTCAGTTTCTTTTTTATGTAAGGAGGTGTGGGCATAACCCCATATAACTCTATCATCTTCTTTATGCTTTGGGAATCACATTTGACTATCCAAGTACCTTTAGAACTCTTATTTACTATCTCCAACTTATCCTCACCTACTAAAATCTTAGTATTTATCCTTACACGTTTAGCAGGTTTTATTAAAACCTCCCATAAACCATTATTTATACCCTTAACAAACAAAAGCTCTATCTTTGCCCCACTCTCTTTTTTCCCAAAAACTCTTGCGGGAATAACTTTAGTATTGTTAAAAACTATACAATCTAAAGGGGTAACTATATCGATTATATCTTTAAATAAACCCTCTTCTTTTTTCTTATTCTGCCTATCCAATATTAAAAGTCTGGAATGGTCACGAAACGATAGCGGTTCCTGAGCGATGAGTTCCTTAGGTAACTCGTAATAGAATTCTTTTAATTTCATCTAAACACTTAATCTTCAATGTCTCTTCCCGCCAGTAATTTTAAAACATGGCGATACTTTTCTTCGGTTTTTGCCACAATTTCTGGAGGGAGATGAGGAGCGGGTGGATTCTTATTCCAACCTAAACTTTCTAAATAATCGCGCACAAACTGCTTATCAAAACTAACCTGAGGTCGACCAGGAAGATAACTACCTCTCGGCCAGAAACGAGAAGAATCAGGAGTAAGAACTTCATCTATAAGAACTATTTCGTTATTAATGAAACCAAACTCAAACTTCGTATCAGCGATGATTATATTCCTAATAAAAGCGTATATACGTGCTCCTTTGTATAACTGAATACTTATATCTCTCAATCTCTGGACAATAGTATTACCTATCAATGCCTGAGCAGATACATAATCCAAATTTTCATCATGGCCACTATCTACTTTTCTTGCGGGAGTGAAAATTGGTTCAGGAAGTTTATCAGATTCTTCCAAACCTTGAGGAAGTTTTATCCCCCATACCATCTGAGACTCTTTATACTCTTTCCATGCCGAACCAGCTAAATAACCTCTAACCACACACTCTAAAGGTATGGGTCTGGCTTTCCTTACAACCATTGAACGCCCTTTCAATATATCTAAGTAAGGAGATAATTTAGGAAAACTACTAACATCTGTGGTAACGAAATGATTGGGAACAATTACGCGAGTAAAATTAAACCACAAAGAAGAAAGTTGATTTAGCACTTTACCTTTATTGGGTATACCCGTGGGGAGGACAACGTCAAAACATGATATCCTATCAGTAGAAACAATTAGAAGATGTTTATCATCGAGCTCATAGATATCTCTAACCTTGCCTCTCTTAATAAGCTTTAAATCTCTTAGTTCTGTATTGTAAACTATCTCACTTACCTTATTGCCTTCCATCTTCTAACCATATTCTTTCCAGTACAAATGGGTCAATATAATCACCGTACCTACGTTGAACATTAATTAACCTATCCTTTTGCTGTTTAAGAACCTTAAATAGAATTTGCGGACAATCTGTCACGTTTTCTTTATATATATTTATAATCCTATCTATCTTAGAGATATTTTGAGGAATACGTAAAGTGAATTGTTTAACATAACTCTCTGTAGAATAATCCTTGTTAAGATAATCCTTAAACAATCTCTTTAGATCGTAATAGTATGGGATAAAACCTGTGGGAGTTTTGATTGCTTCAACTCCAGTATGCACACGTAACTCCATTCATTTAAGCCAGACTCTCTTATCTTCAAAAGAACAAATATAAGCTCCTTTCTCATCGCGGAGAAAGTAGTTAACACTAAATATTAAGGGTATATTCTTCACTCCCTTAACAAATTTAAGATGATTTTTAATATAAACTCCTACAGGGATAGAAAGAAAATCAAGATTAGACATAAGATTAAACGTTCTTATACCTTCTCTCCCTAAAGTGGCAGAGGTAGTTTCTGACTCTAAAGATGCGCCCATAGTGATTACTCCATGTATCCAATCAAAAGATTGCTGAACAGGAGGCCAAGTATCAGAATCTCTACCTCCGTATATAATTGCTCCTACCTCTACACCTAAAGGGTTATCAATATTAGGATCGCAGTTTTCTAATTTCATTAAACTAATAGTATAACGAGCATTTTTATGAGCGGGTGGTATTTCGTTACCTGTTTTATCGATCTTACCTTGGTACCATTCTCCGGAAAAGTTTATTCCTCTTGAAGGATATTGTCTCCCATCACCTAACCAATAAGGCACACCTTCATTACTAACTAAAACGTTAATAAAAATAACCTCTCCTTCTGTATTAATTGCTTGCCATATAAGAGGGTCATTATTGGGATTAACATCCTGAATGATTCCAAATATACCACGCTCAACATTTACTGCTCTCACCTTACCACCTATCTTTCTTAAATAAGCTATATCGTCTCCTACGATTGTTTCTCCCTTTAACATAGCTGTAGAAGTTTTACCACAACCACTAGGGAAAGCTCCACAAAAATAAGTAGTGCGGTTATTACTACCTTTTACTCCGATAATCAACATGTGCTCAGCCAACCAACCCTCTTTAGATGCTTTACGAATAGCTAAACGCAAAGCAAGTTTTTTAAGACCTACGGTGTTACCTGCATACTGTGTATTTACACTATAAATGGTATCTTCTTCCAAATCTATATATATTCTCTTCTTATCTACATCCTTGCTTACCCCTCCTTCTAATACACCAGCACTATGAACGAATCTAAAAAAATCTTCTTTAGAATCTAACTTCTTAAAAGCCTCATAAGCACTACGATAAAGTATACCTTCCGAATGGACAACATAAAAAGAATCGGTTAACTGCACAGCAGGAATAAAAAATGGAGAATTCAATGGTCCTAAGCCAAAAAATCCAACAATCATCTCTCTATCTTTCATACTATTTCTTAGTAA
>JAMWDA010000154.1 GCA_023818995.1 Candidatus Omnitrophota bacterium | reverse complement strand
TAGTATATCCCCAAGGAGGCTCCATCCCCAGATTTTAATTTTCTTATCTCATTGAATTAGACAAAGTTAGAAAAATTTAAGCTTAATTTTTGGGTAATGTCCAGAAGGTTTTTATACCATGGAGAGGTTTAAGGGACATCGTCTCCAGTTTTGTTTTCTTCTTTATAACATGCTTTAAGCAGGTCTTCAGCTATTTTGGGAAATCTTAAAAGCGAAGATTTTGTCTTGGTATGCTTCTTCCTATTTTTAAAAAATCAAACCTTAAAAACTTAAACTCTTCTTTACTTAAATAGATTAGAGACGCAAGGTGAATACCATGTCCCTGTATTCTTCTAAATAAATCAAGATTGGTTCAGGCAAGATTATTCACTTTAAGGGTTGGGGTGGTGTCAGGGATTGAAAAAGGTATACTTTCCATCTTGGATAAGGTACATCATCCTCTTCCGATCGGAAAGTGCCTGATGGCGGAGTTATCTCTATATGAAAAACCACAGAATGAGCGTCACTGAAAGCGTTGAGTTTCGCAGTTAGATAGGAAAGAGGCTTTTAAGTTGTATCGTTATTTTCATTGGTTTCGTTTAGTTCGTTTTTTTGTTAAAAATTATCCGGAAAACTTTTATCTTAATCGTAAAAGTCCTATCTTTTTGGCTATATCAGAAAACATCTGGAGGATTTTTATATAGGGACAGTTCAAGCATAATTAATTGCAAGATAAATAGATATTAAGAAACGGCTAAGGATGCTTATTATTTAAAATAACTCTTTAAAGCCCATAAGATCTAATTTTGCGGTATCTTAAATATCACTACGCATTAAATTTACTATTTTTATAGCTCGGCTCTTAATATTATTCCATAATTCATCACTCTTCTCATCTATAAATTTTCCTCTGTCAGTTCTATAAAGAAACCCTAACAAACTGTCTAATCCTTTAGGTATATCTTCATTCTCTGAGACCAAATATATATCTGCTAAGAGTTCTTGCCTCTTGCTATATAACTTATCTAACTCATCCTCAAAAATATTTAATGCTTGTCCACTGCCAGGATATCTTACTAGAAGATTTCTTATTTCACCAATTACCGATATAGTATCGGCATAAACTTTAATTTTTAAATCAATAATTTTCTCTTTAAAGCATATTCTCATTGTCATATTATGACTAACCAACCAATAAGGAAACCGATAATTAACGTTATTAAATTAGCCATTTACTAATTCTTCTTTCATCGCCTTATCAAGACAAGATAAAAATAGTTCTTTTAGTTTTTGTTTTTGCTCTAAGAGTTTCTTTTTATAATCTTGGACTGCCTGAAGTTTTTTTACAATCTGACGCTGGGTTACAAGTGGTGGGAGAGGGATTTTTAAATTATAAATGTTTGAGTCAGATACAGCAGGATAAGATGTTCCTCTTTGATAAATTAACACTTTTGAAAGAAAAGGTTTAAATAAACTAAGAAAAAATAAAAATTTAGATTCTGCCAAATTTCTCTTGCTTCTTATAACACAGAATCCAGTAGAACATATGGAGTTATCAAGTTCATTTTCAATATATGCTATATTTTTAAGATATGGTCTAGTAGTTGCAAAAAGCACATCTCCTTCTTTAACAAATTTACGAGCTCTAGAAGGGGCTTTATCAACTTCTATCCTTTTAATCTCAATGATTGTATTAGCTTTGGGGTTAACTGATTCAATATCAATATACCTAAATTCTTTCTTAAAAATTTTTTTGGGATGAACTTGTTGAATTTTCTCACAAACTTCTCCTAATCTTCTTACTCCCCACCCTCTTTTAGGTTTTAATTCTTGATGTAACACACTCTGAAACAACTCGTCGGTTAAAGCGATTTGTTTATCATTTAATTCCTGTGCCTTTCTAATCGCATCCAAGCGTTCAACGATTCGGTGCTGGATAGGAAGAGTTGGGAGGGGGATTTCTATATTCTTTAAAATAGATAGATTAATATTATTTTGGGCTACACCGCGGCCTCGCAGCGCTAAAATTGGCCCAATTTTGTAGAGATAATATTTTAGATAATTTTTATTTACTAACTTACTGTCAATGTCAAAAATGCCAGCTATAGCTTGATTTGCTGCTGCGTCTATCGCCAATTCTGAAACCCTACCTAAGGTTGCAAAAATTGAAAATAAGAGTGTCCCCTTTCTCCATAATTTTGCTGCTGAATTTTGTAATCCTTCTTTTGTTATAGTCTCTTCCGTTTTAATAAGAGGATCACAGAGCATATCGTTTATTTTGACAAATGGAATTATTCCGCCAAAATATTTCGACTCCGACCTTTTGGGAGTTCCACCACTCTCAACTTTAGCGACTTCCCCCAATTTTTTTGTTGGCCAGTTAGGTTTCATATCTTCCGCCAAGTATTCTCTAACTTTATTTTTAGCTCAACAATTTTATTCTGAAACCAAGCATTAAAAAGGAAGAGCAAAGTTAAAATGGATAGAAATATACCAAAAACAATAAGTTTATGATACCAACATACTGGAAGAATACTAACGAAGAAGATGATAATAGCTAATATAAGTCCGTACATAATATAGATAAAACTCTAGCTTTCTTTTCCTCTCTTAATTTCTTTCCCAACAGAATCTTTTAATGATAAATCTTCTTTCAATTTTAATTTTGATTTTTGAATTTTCATCAGACTTCCCCTAATTTTTGTTGACCAACTAGGTCTGTTCACATTTTTAACTATTTTTATCTCGGAACCGGGTATCTAAGTAGATCATTGTGGCCATTCGCTCCAACCGCACTCTTTACATTCAACAATGAAATAAACTTCGTCATTTTCGTAATCAATATGGGACGCTGGCTTAATACTTCATCGGTCCAAGGAACCCTAGAAAAACCAGGGGTTCCTACATCGTAACCACACTGTTGGAAAAATTTGTATAGATCGCCTCCTATCCTATATGGCCAAGAACTTTTATTATCCCTTGTGCCGGGATCACCCTGTAATAGCATCAGCAAGAAAAGCTATTAACTGTGGAGAAAACTTTTTAGTTTCCATATAGGTTTATAAAATATTATCTTTTCCGTGATGCTCTCTTAATAATCCTTCCTGTAGGTCCTATAACTCCTACGCCGGTACCTTTTGTTATTTCTAACGCATTCTTAATATTGGGCTTATTTACCGCTAAATATCTTGGCTTTTGCGACCTTATTACTTGTCTCAATCCCTGCACAAGAGAATCCTTTTTAGTTTCTACTTCAATAACTTTATCTTTAACAATATCTATTCCTTTATACGGTTTGTATTCCGTTCCTAATTTCTTAGCAATCTTCTCAGCGATTTTATCATGTATTGATTTTGACATTTAAGCATCCTCCTATTTTATAAGTTAAGTTTTTTAATCATGCTTATTTGTTTAACTAAATCCTTTTCCCCAGCTTAATCTCTCTCAAAATCTCCTTTAGCTTTTGTCTTATCTCTTATAATACCTCGATATTCTATCTCTGTCCTCATTTTCTTTATCGCCTTTATAATAAATCTCAATAAATTCTATAATATTTTCTTTCTCGTAATATGCATAAATTATTCTTATACCACTGGCTACGCCTTTACCTTTTAACGCCTTGCAGGCAAATTTTTTGGCTTTATATATTTTAGGATAATCTATACCGACGTCAGATATAGGGGAAATACCTTTATTGTCTATGTGTAACTTGTGATAAAGACTTAATTGTGTTTCTATAAATACCTCTAAATCTTCCTTAAGGGTA
>JAMWDA010000153.1 GCA_023818995.1 Candidatus Omnitrophota bacterium | reverse complement strand
ACTTGCTACTAAAAGTAAATAATTCTGAAATCTGTAATTATCTCTCAGAAGTAAATAAAAAATATACACTACCCCAAAAAAAATTATAAAATTTAAACTCGTAAATAACATATGTCATTAAAAAAGAAACAAATCATCATCGAAATAAACTATTCACAAACATGTGTTAATAATATTCCCCATCCTTTCAACCACTCCGCCACTATGCCAGAAAACAATAGGTTTTGTAAAAATTCCTCTCTTCTTTCTAATCATCTCCAACATTCCTGCAAAACATTTACCAGAATAAGTATGATCTAAAAAAAGCCCTTCTTCCTCAAAAGCTATCTTTATAGCTTGTTGGGATAGATGAGTTTCTATTCCATAACCTTCTCCCTTAAACTCATCAAATATATCAAATTTAGCAGGGATAAATAAAGTGTGTTCTATCTTTTTACAGAGTTGTTGACACGCATTTTTAACAATTTCATTACATAAGAAGTCGTTAGCACCGATACTAATTCCATATATTTTAACATCCTTAGCTCTTAATTGAGAAGCAAACCATAATCCGCAGAATACTCCTCCTGTCCCTACGGGGACAAAAATATCATAAGAATTAATCCCTAAACTGTGCATTTGAATATATAACTCTTCAAAGGCTTCTATCATCGCATAACAACCTATGGGTGTAACACTACCGGGAGGAATATAAAAAGGATTATAACCATTTTTTTGCAATTTCTCTATCACTTCCTTACATTTAATCCATACTTCTCTCTCAGTAGATTCACTAACTATACCAAAACCCTTTCCTATCTTCTCATCCGGTATCTCTTCTATCTCATAAATTTCTGCCCCTAAATTCTTAGAGAAAATATCATTAAGAAATAAATTATTCTCATCTTTCTTGGAAACAGGCTTCACTAAAAATAAAATACATTTTAATCCATACATTTTAGCTATTAAAGCTGTATAAAAACAATGATTAGAATTTAATGCTCCTACTGTCACAAGCGTATCAGCTTTATTATCTAAAGCTGAACGTAAGATATATTCAAGCTTTCTTAATTTAACCCCTCCTAATCCTCTACCTAATAAATCATCGCGTTTAACAAAAATAGGAGAAAAACCCAATAATTTCTCAATATTGTGCATCCTATGCACAGGCGTAGGCAGAGGTAAAAAGGAAATTTTTTCAAATTTTTTCATCGTTATTTTGGTTGTAGTTTCTCTATCTCTTTAATTGCTAATTTAATTTTAGAAATAGGGTAACGATAATTCTTTAATTCTTGGTGTAAGAAAGACTGATAAGTGTGTAAATCAAAATACCCATGTCCACTAAAATTAAACACTATACATTTATTCCTCGTTTTATTCTCCTTAGCAATATCTATTGCTGCCTTAATAGCATATGTTGTCTCTACCGCAGGAAGAATCCCTTCTAATTTTGCAAATAGAATACCAGCTTTTAACACATCTAACTGATGATACGCTTTTGCTTCAATGATATTTTTATATTTAAGTAAACTAACTACAGGGGAACAACCGTGATAGCGTAAACCAGTGGTATGAATGGGAGGAGGAATAAAATTGTGTCCTAAAGTGTACATCTTAATAAGATTAGAAAAACAACCGCTATCAGCAAAATCGTATAAGTATTTTCCTTTTGTAAGTGAAGGACAAGCATAAGGCTCTACAGCAATAAATTTTATTTCTTTACCATTAATTTTCTCTTTCACAAAAGGGAAAATTAATCCAGCAAAATTACTCCCTCCTCCTACACAACCAATCAAATAAGCAGGCTCATCACCAATTAACCTTAATTGCTTTTTTAATTCCAAACCTATAACTGTCTGGTGTAAATTAACAAAATTAAATATACTCGCTGCTCCATAACCTGTATCTTTATTTTTAAATGCCTCTTCTACAGCCTCACTCGCTGATATACCCAAACTCCCATTAGTATGAGGAGTATCTTTAAGAATCTTTCTTCCAAAAGAAGTATATTTAGAAGGAGAAGGAATAACTTCTGCACCCCATAATTTCATAAGATACTCTCTATAGGGCTTTAACTCACAACTAATCTTTACCATATAGACTCTACATTTTAAACCAAACTCATTACAAGCAAAACTCAATGCACTACCCCATTGTCCTGCTCCTGTTTCTGTAGTTAACCTTTTAAAGCCAGCTTTTTTAAAATAATAAGCTTGAGCAATAGCTGTATTCTGCTTAAAACTTCCTGCAGGAGCACAACTTTCATCCTTATAGTAAATTCTACACTCTGTTTTAAGATGCTTTTCTAAATTTCTGGCTCTTCGTAAAGGCGTAGGCCGCCATATAGTTAAAACCTCTCTTACCTCTTGAGGGATATCAATCCATTTTTCTTGGCTATTATCCTGTTCTAAAAGTTCCCTACAAAAAACAGAGTTTCTTTCCTCTAAAGAAATAGGTTTTTTAGTTAGTGGGTCAATAGGAGGAGGAAGTTCCCAGGGTAGATCCCCTAAAATATTATACCATTGTTTAGGTAAATCTTTTTCCGGCAATATTATCTTCATTGTTTAATTTACTGATTATCTAAGTACTCAATTAAACATCCTGTTAATACCACTACCCCTATAGGTAAAACATCTTCATCTATATCAAAATAGGGACTATGCGCAGGATAAATTATTCCTTTTTTAGTATTTCTTATACCCAAGGAGAAAACTGTTCCAGGAACTTTCCTAAAGAAATAACTTATATCTTCGCTTTCAAAAAAGGGATATTGGTATTTATATATATTTTTGGTCCCTACTATTTTTTTAGCTACTTTCTCTACTATTTTATTTAATTCCGAATTATTGGCACAGCCGGGATAAGAGGAAAAATAATCAATTCTATAATCTGCCTTATAAATTCTACAAATACCTTCCACAATCTCTTCTATCTTTCTCTTTAACTCTCTTCGCACATCTTCGGTAAATGTCCTAATTGTCCCTTTCATTACTACTGTATCAGGTATAACGTTAGGAACACTACCTGCTTTAATTTCTCCAAAGGATACTGCTAAAGGGACACAAGGATGAAATCGACGAGGAAGATAATATTGTAAAGCCTCAATAACTTTTGCTGAAACTAACATCACATCTACCGCTCTATAAAGTCTACCTCCATGTCCTCCTTTACCAAAAATAGAAATTTCAAAACTGTCAATATTTGCAAAAAACATCCCCTCTCTAATCCCAATCTTACCACTTTTAAGATATGGGTCAAAATCAACACTGAATATAGCGGACACTTTAGGATTTTCTAATACTCCCTCCTTAATCATAAGTTTTGCTCCACCTGAACCTTCCTCGTTGGGCTGAAAAATAAACTTTACATTACCTTTTAGTTCACCTCGCATTTTACTCAATACTTTTGCTACTCCTAGGACAATTGCAATTTTCGCATCATGCCCACACGCATGCATAACATTAGAGATTTTAGAAGCACATGGCTTATTAGTTTTTTCCTGTATAGGTAAAGCATCCATATCCGCTCTTATTGCAACGGTTTTCTTCCCTTTATTACTTCCCGTAATTAAACCCACTACTCCTGTCTTAGCTACTTTATCTTTAACTTCTACACCCACTCTCTCTAATTCTCTTTTTATCAATTTAGATGTTCTAAATTCTTGAAAGCCTAATTCAGGATACTTATGAATTTGTCTTCTAATATCTACAAGCTCTTTTTTTATATTTTTATATTTTTCTAAAATTATTACCCCATCTTTAAAACTAAAATCTATACTCTCCTTTATCC
>JAMWDA010000152.1 GCA_023818995.1 Candidatus Omnitrophota bacterium | reverse complement strand
GATTTACTCGTAATATTGCTATAACTGACGTTTTTGGTAGTAGTGAAATAAAGAGAGTAGATGTAACAATTAATTGGAAAGAACGAGGCATAAATAGAAGCCAAACAATTACTACCTTATTATCTTTACCTCCTGAGAGGTTGCCGGGAAATATTAAAGGTAAAGTAAAGAATTCTAATACAAATGAACCTATAATAGGTGCACAGATTAGGATTGTTTATAAGGATAATCCCGATCATTCTTTATCAACTATTACAAATTCGCAAGGAGATTTTAATTTCGCTGACTCTGATACAGGAGTGTTTATATTGAAGCCGGGAGAATACGATTTATTTGCTACACACAACACTTACTATAATTACAACTATTTGAGCAGAGAAGGTAAATATATTTATGTAAGTGAAGGTAAAGAAACTAACTTAGAAATTCTTATGGAACCCAAGCCAAAGGATGCCACGATAAAAGGTAAAGTTATAAGTTCTACTACAGGTGATAATCTATCTCAGTATGTAAGTTTATTTACAAAAGGAGCGCTATCTAAAGATAGAAATGGTAAAAAACATATTGCCACATCACCTTTTAGTTTTTCTATACCCTTTGAAGAGGAAAGTTCTCAATGTTTTACTTTAGTTACTTCTTCGGAAACGAGTTATTACCCTTATAATACTAACTTACATTGTGGGAATTTTTGTGATCCCAATAGTTGGGGTAAAAGTTATAACTATCGCGGTTGGTCTTCAGCTGTGGTAAGAGAGGATGGGAGTACAAATTGTAGTAATCCCTGGTTTGGATCAGGAGAAACAGATAGAATTTGTGTGGTTCCGGGAGAAGAATTAGAGGTTACCATTCCCTTAATAGAAATTCCTATGGCAAAAGTTGAAGGTTACGTGCGTGACGATAATGGTAATCCTGTGAAAGGCGCGAGGGTATATATAAGATGGGATGATTGGAATTATTGGCCAAACAAGAGTGAGTACGGTTCAATAAAGACAGACAATAAAGGATATTATAAAGCTGATGTCCCTGCTGAACAAGAAATGTTTCCTGATACCAATAGTTATTATCTATTAATGTATGCGACGGGTTATGTTTTAAGACAAAATTGTTGTGGAGAAGATCCTGTGAATACATATGTTGGTAGTGGTTGGTATAGGGTAGGTCCTTTATATAAAGATACGAGTTTTACAAAAGATTTTACTTTAACTACAGAAGCATATAAACGGGGTCATGCCAAAGGAAAGATTATTGATGGAAAAACAAACGAACCTGTTCATAAAGCAAGTGTTACAGTGGATAATATTAAAGTATCTACTGATGATTCCGGTAAATGGGTGTTTAAATGTGATGGTGATAAAGAGTGTACCCAAGGATGTAATAGTACGACTAACTGTAAATTAGTGATAGGTAGTAAAACTGTATCAGTGAGTAAAGCAGGGTACTATAGTTTTTATAAGGGAGATTACTGGTATGCTTCTAAACCAACGTTGTCTATTTCAGAAGGTATAACTACAGAATATCCTGATATAAGACTTTTTCCCATAGGTTTTGGGAAGATAAAGGGAAGGGTTATAGATGCGGACACAAAAATGCCTTTAGAATGTATTACAGTAAAAGTGGAGACATATTTATCTTCCTATAATGAAAAGACAACAACTGATAGCAGCGGTAAATTTAGTTTTTCCTCCCTAGAAAGTTGGCCCCCACCGGAAATAGAAGGAGATAGTTATTATGTGCAAACTGAAAGGAAACATAAAATTATTATAGAATCAACGACATTATATAGTGGGGTTACAATAAGTGATATTGCCCTTAAGGCCGACGAAACATTGGATTTAGGAGATATAGAACTTATCTCTGCCAGTGGTATGTAGATATGGGTAAAAAAAGTTTTACTTTAGTAGAGATTATTACTGTTTTAGTTATTGTAGGTATTAGTGTGGGGTTATTCTACTCTGTTTTCTATGTTAACTTATTAAGTTTAGACAAAGAAACAACAAGTCTTAACTTATGGGATGAAAGTAAGGAAATTGTAGAGAAGATATCTTTTGATGGTAAAATTTGTGGCAGAGTAGAACTTATTAGCGAGAAAGAAATTGCTTTTATTTTTCTTGACCAGAGAGAAGTTAGATACATCTTTAGTGAAGATGGCCATCTTATACGAAAAACTTTAGGGGATATGGGCGAAGAGGTTATTATTTCTTCTAATATTAACTATGGTGGTTCTAAATTTGATTTAGAGAATGATAGAGTTTTGATATTGGAATTAACTTTGGAAGAGAATGTATTGGGCAAACCCGTAACGGTTAGCACATCTACACAGATTATGTTAAGGAATTATTTATAAAGATGAAAAAAAGTTTTAGTTTATTGGCTAGTATATTTATTTTATTTTTCATTACTATATTTATAAGTGTTGCTTTAGTTAGGTCAAATTTGCAGTTAAGGGTAGTAGAATCCCGGCGAGCTTCTTTAGAGGCTTTTTATTGCGCTGAAGCAGGAATAGAGCGGGCATTGTTTGAATTACGTCGCGATATTGATTGGGCGGGAGGAAAATTTTATATTGCTGACGACAAAAGTTATAAGGTTGAGGTTCATCCTGTAATTATAGAGGTAGGAAGAAAGCAGGTTTGGGTGCGTTCTGTAGGTGAGTCTACTAACGAATTGCTTAATACGAATGTTCAAAGAATACTTTTAGCTAAAATAGAATTAATTAACCCCGCTAATTTTTTTATTTCTACGTTAGGAGATTTAAGAATAAGTAGCGGAGCGCATATTCAAGGTGATGTATTAGGAAGAGATTTGATTTTTTCAATCAACTATTCTGCCCCCTTAGATGCTCGATATATAAAGGTAGAAGGTGATATTTTATATACGAGAAATTTAACTATAGATGAGAAATATGTTTCTTACGAAAACAAGATACTAACCCCTCCTCCTGTATTTACAAGCGTAGATTTAAATAGATATAGGGAGATAGCTAAAAGTGATGGTAGATATATTTTAGGTACATTTAACTATAGTGGCATAATTAATAGAGATAATTTAGAGTCAAATAATGGTGTTGTATTTGCTGAGGGGGATGTTCATATTTCTGGTGAGGTGAGAGAATCATTTTTAATTGTAAGTGGAGGCAATATTTATATTGATGATAATATCGTTTGTAGTGGATCTACTCAGATAGGATTATTAGCTAAAGAAGATGTTATTGTGCCTGTATCGGCTCCTGATAATATAACTATAGAGGCGTTTATTATAGCTGATGGAGGTATTTTTAAAGCAGAAAAAGGTGATAGTGCAAAGGACGAATTTAATTTTAAAGGAGCAGTGGCTGTGAGAGGTAAATTGGGAGTAGATACAGCTATATCCATAATGCCAGCTTATAGTAAGCGAAATTATACATACAATATAGAGTTAGTGACAAATAGAGAAATACCATTCTTACCTTTTATGGCAAGTGTTTTGGAATGGAGAGAGGTATCCGCTACTGAGCCTTTCCCTCCTGAAGAGGGAATTTAATTTTCTTAATCAAATATTTGTGGTAGAAAAGATGGGGAAATTTTAATACGAAATTAGAATTCTCCCAACAAATCTTCCCCAAAATTGTCAAGGTAAAAAAGCTATTTTGTTATTTTGAATATGGAATGTCACATTTTTTAATGCTATGCTATCCTCCCAAGGAGGTGGCATATCAGGAATTAAATTTATCCTACCGCCAGACTCTGCGTATACTTAAACGCTTCATAAATTCTGATATGAATCTGGATAGCCTTACCTACCAAAGAACACACCCTCTGCCTG
>JAMWDA010000151.1 GCA_023818995.1 Candidatus Omnitrophota bacterium | reverse complement strand
AAAAAAGAACGGCAGATAGAACGCTTTTTGGATAAAAGAGAATATCGACTCTGCCCTGTTTAAAGTTTAACATGTTTGCTTAGTAAAAATTTAACATCTTGACTTAGTAATAACATTATTTAAACCTGGGGTGTTATTGCAAAGCTAAGATATCCCATCTAACTGCAATGCGAGAATGTCACATGAATAAAGAAAAAAATCAAAATTTTCTTTTTACTTCTCTGAAAATTTACATTTAAGGTTCAACTTTATTTGTCAACTTAGAGAGCATAATAGCTTTATAGTAACAGAGATGGTGAGTTTCTGGGCCAACTTGAAAGTCTAAAATCACCATCTGCTTTCCTAAAATCGTATAGGATATGTGACATTTTGCTTTGCAGTTAAGATGACATTATGGCTTTGTAGTAACACCTATAAAACTTTTCTAAAGTAACATATTTCCCTCTAAGTTATAGTATCAGAAAATTATTGAAAACATTAGTTTATCAAAATTTCTATTTTATTATTACTATATTTTTAGAATTAACTAAGAAAATTAGAAGTAAGTTTTTGAGACGCCCGTGAATAAAAAACTATGATTATTCTTACTATAAGTTTTCTCACATAATTGACAAAAGCCCTATCTTTTTATCTAACATTTATTTAGTAAGGTTTAATACCCCTTAATTTCTCTTTTGGTCTGCGGATATTAGAGGATTTATTCCACTCTGCAACTGCTTCTTTATAAGCTTCAAATGCAGGTTTTTTAGAAAAATCCCCTCTTACTAAACCAAAATAGTCAACACCGTTATTCCAATAATTCTTACAATCTCTAAAAAATGCCCAAAATATTTTACAATCAGATAACTGCGATAGCACCTCTGTATATAACCTTCTTACCCACGCTGCTTGTTGTTCTTCATTAAGACTATCTCCTAACCACCATGTATTTGATGGAGAAAAGGCTTTTGCCCCGGGTGCACCTATCTCAGTAAACCAAATATTCTTATCATCTCCGTTCTCTTGCATAATCTTCTTACAAGCATTGTATAATCCTTTAACTCTACTTACATCGCTCTCATACAAAGGATTAACAAAGGGATGAATAGCTAATATATCAAAGTATCCTTTCCCACCGTTCTGATATATCTTTTTTAAAGATAAGGGAATTGTTTTAGCTAAACCACCATTTAATATTTTACAATCAGGATCTATTTGTTTAGCTTTAATATATACTTTCTTTAATAGCAGGGTATAACGAACCATTCCGTCTTGAGGTGCCCAATACTGCTCATGATCAGGTTCATTCCAAATTTCCCAATATTTTACTCTATCTTTATAGCGCATAATTACCTTTGAAACATAATTAATGAAGTACTCATCATCGTCAGGAGGACAATTCCAATTTGCTCCTGCCCAAAAAACACTATAACTTAATAGTCCCAATATATGGATATTATTTCTAGTTAATAAATTTACGATATAATCGTACTTTTCAAAATTAAATTTTCCTTTTTCCTGCTCAATATCCTCCCATAAAAAATCCATTCTTACCCATCTAACACCACTCTCTCACTAATTCCACAGTTTTTTCTAAAGTTTCTTTATTAGGATATTTATAATAATTATTCCAATTATGATTCCAAGAGAGAAACTCTAACACCCCAAAGGGACTATCATGAGTTTTATTCTCCATATTCATTAACGCTTCCTTAATCTTACTATACCGCAATGATTCTTGAGGAATCACCATAGTCTCTAAAAAACACACAAAACAAAATAAATAGGAAGTGAAAAAATATATTTTTATTTTTCTATTAATCTTTGAGAATATACCTTTCTTATTTTTAATCTGTTCTTTAATAATCATCTTATATAATTACCTATACTGCTCCCTTAAGGGGAGCAGTATAGGTCTTGTTTTTTTAGGATTTTAGAATTTTTTTTGCAATACTGTCCCCTTTTTCTGTAATAAACTTAAGTCCTGTTTCCTTTTCTGTTTCCCGATTAACTGCGTATATATCATCGCGAGTTATTCCTTTTAAAGAAAATTTCCTTGCTCCTGCCATAAGCTGTTGTATACCAGCTTTTAGCTTATCCGCTAAGGTATAAATTGCAATTGCTCCTAACGGGATATCTTTCATCTCTGACTTGCCTACTTTCTTTTCCACATCGTAATAACCAGCAAATATCTCCTCAGGCTTGTTACCAAACTCAGTTACCGAAGGAGGTAAAGTATCCCACATCCCATTAACCTTTTCTTTTCTTTCTGGGTACAATACTCCTTCAATATTTGAACCTACGAATCCCGGTATCATTAAAGCTCTCCCCATACATACAAGCTTTGTGAAAGGTGAACCTAACGCTAATGCTTTAAAGATATGGTCCTCTCTCGCCAAACCACCGGCAAAAGCAATATCCACTACTCGCTTACCTCTACCAGCTAAAATCTTTGCATACTCATAAGCTTTGGAATGAAGAAGTAAAGAAGGTACTCCCCATGATTCCATCATATTCCATGGGCTCATACCCGTACCTCCTCCTGAACCATCTATAGTCAGTAAATCCAACTTTGCCTCAGAAGCATATTTTATTGCCATAGCTAATGCTTCCATACCATAAGAACCTGTCTTAAGGGATATCCTTTTAAATCCTAATTTTCTTAATCTATTTACTTCTTTCATAAATGCCTCTTCCACTAATTTACGTGTAGCTAATCCTGTATATCCTAACCGACTATGTCTTGATATTGACCTAATCGCTCCCTTATTAAATGCTTCTTGGACTTCTGGTAATTCCGGATCAGGGTCAACTATGTAACCCCTCTTTTTTAGAAAAATAGCGTAATCCAAACTATTAACCTGAATCTCTCCTCCTATACACTTAGCGCCTTGTCCCCATTTAAGTTCTAAAATCACTTTATCTCCATACTTCTCAATAACGTACTCAGCGACACCGTTACGTTTATCCTCTACATTCATCTGGACAATAATAGCTCCCCAACCATCGTAGTAACGCAAGAAAGTCTGTATTCTTCTATCTAATTCAGGAGCAACTTTTATTATCCCTTTCTCTATAACTGCTTTTCTATCAATACCTACAACATTTTCTCCCACAACTATAGGGATACCTACTAATGCCGCACCGGTTGCGAACGATTCCCAATACTTGGCAGCAATAAAAGTAGATCCTAACGCTCCTGTCATTATAGGTAATCTAAATTTAGTCTTAACTTTATATCCAAATTCACCCTCAGTACTCACGTTAGGGAAAATACAACTATCTTCTGAAGAAGTTAAACCTTTGGGAAGAAAACTTGCCCCATAAAGCAAACCATCTATTCTTATAGAATTATAACTTATTCCCACAGCACCTATATTTGAGCTACCGGCAGTAATAAAACCATAATCTCTGGGATATATTATGTTACGACCACGCAAAGAAGCTAACCAAGTTTCGCACTTTCCTCGGCAATCACACCTACAGAGGGTACATAATCCCGATTCACAAGGATCTCCGCGATTAACCGTGCCTAAAGCATCGTTAGTTTTAACTACCCTAATCATACTACCTCCTTCTTACTTTTACAATTACCTCCTTATAGAAATTAAAAAAAGCGTCCTCTTTCGGACGCCTTTGTCCTTTAAATAAATTATATTAAAATAACTTTATTATCTTGTCAATAGTGTTTCTACTACTGGAGTTTACCCATTTTTTCACACATCCATAAATGAAAAGATAAGCTGAGGTGGTCCTATTTTATATTTCCCCCTATCCTCATTCCATTTCCATTTTGTATTAAAAAGAATTCTATATATCCCATC
>JAMWDA010000006.1 GCA_023818995.1 Candidatus Omnitrophota bacterium | reverse complement strand
CTCAGGAGAGTAATACTCTATTTTATCGTCTAAACCCCCTTTACACAAACCGGTAGCAATTACCTCTATAGATATGGGTTTAGAAGTAAATGTCTTACCTTGGATATTAACAGAAAAAGGTCCTATGGTAAAATTACCTACCTTTAAAGGTAAAAGGGTAAAAATATGGGTTACCGATTTATTAACTATCCCATTAACTATTGAAACCCTCGTAGAAGGACCAAGATATTTAACTTCAAAACTATCTATTTTATCTAATTTAGGGATAGGTGCCTTGTCCGTCCCATGGAAGGTAAAATTCAATCTAATAGTTTCACCTAACTCTACTACGTTACGATCAACGTTAACTTCTAAACTAATATCCTTAGCTATTACTACATACGAAAGGGAAAAAATAAAAAAAATTAAGAGTAGTATATTTTTCATAAATCACCAATCTTTTAATACTTCTTCATCAAATTCTATAGGAACTCTTCTCATATAATTGGGTATAGCCTCTTCCTTACCATAATGTTCTAAGATATCCATTGCCTCTTCCTTTGTCAATTCTTTATCGTAACTCTTAGGATAATCTTTATCCCCCTCATCTTTTCCTTCTTCCATATCATAAATTCTTTTTCCCTCTTTTGATCCCTCTCTACTCTTTTCTATATTATTCCCATCTTTTAAACTACTAACCTCATTCTCCTTAAGCGAATCTTTCTTATCATCAATATCTTTATCATCACTATATTTATAATTTTGGCTCTTTAACTTATCAAGAAGAACTTCTAACTCTTTCTCTACAAATTCAAGGTTAAACCGTGCATCGTTGTTTTTAGAGTCTAATTCTATAGCCTGCCGATAGTAATCTAAAGAAGCTTTCAGTAACTCTATAGCTTTAGATAAATCCTCGTTTTCCATAATTTTACCTAACTTGTACTTACAATTACCTATATTATACAAAGTATCTGCTTCTATTTGCTTATTATTACTTGCTAAAGCCCTGGTAAATGCTTCTTCTGCTTCTATATATTTTCCCTTCCTGTATAAAGTTGCTCCTATATTAAAATTTATAATATCTGATTCAGGAGAATTTGCAATCGCTTCCTCATACTTTTTCAATGCTTCATCAAATTTACCTTTATAGTATAATCTATTAGCCTCGTTTACTTGTTTCTTAATCACTTTTTGTAAATAGGCATAACAAGGTAAAATATGAAAAATAACCAATAGGTAGATAAATATTTTAGAAATCATTTAGTTAATCTCTCCTTCTTTCCTTAACAAAGCACTCCAAAGTTAAAAACAAAAAAGCTAAAGCTAAGGGAATTTGGAAATGTTCTTCGTATTGTTTAAACATCCTACTTTCTAATTCTCTTTTCGCTAATTTATGAATCTTCTCCCTATAAATTAGTTCCAATCCAAATTCATTGTTAGTAGCTCTTATGTAAGCTCCCTCGGTGGTAAGTGCTATATTTTGCAGAATTAATTCATTTAGCCGTGTCTTCACTACTGCTCCCTGTTTATCTTTTAAAAATACTTTTCTCCCATCTTCCCCAAAAGGTATAAATTCACCTTCAGGAGTTCCTACACCTATACAGAATATTTTTATACCCTCTCTTTTTGCTAATTCAGCTACCTTAATATAATCTCCTTGATGATCTTCACCATCGCTAATAAGAATAATAACCTTAGATTGCTTAGTACCTGCTCTTAAACTTTCTATCGCTTTGGCGATTGCTTTAGATATAGAAGTCCCATCTTTAGGAATAGTATTGATATCCAAAGCGTTAAGAGTTAAAAGAAATCCACCATAATCGATAGTAAGAGGGCACTGGAGAAATGCCTCTCCGGCAAAAGCAACAATTCCTATACGTTCACCTTTAAGTTTTTTTACCAATTCTGATAAAGCAAGTTTTGTGCGTTGAAGACGATTAGGCTTTATATCTTCTGCAAGCATACTTTTAGAAACATCTACAGCAAAAATTATATCTAAACCAATTCTTTTTATACTGTGCCATTTAAATCCCCATTGTGGTCGCATAATAGTTAATACTAAAAATAAAAAACAAAGTAAAATAAGTATACGCTTTATTATCCGTTTACGCCTATCCAAAGAAACAACAAGCAGAGGTACTAAATTCTTATCAGCAAATCTCTCCAGTAACTTCTTTCTCCTAAAATTTTCCCAAATAAATAACAAAATTGCAAAAATTACAATAAAAAATAAATAAGAAAATTGCAAATTGGCAAATCTCATATTTATGGCATTTTACGTAAGATTGTGCTATTCAATAAAACCTCTAAAAATAAAAATACTATTCCCCCACTTACAAAAATAGGAAATAACTCTTTGTACTGGGCATACCTTTTATCCTGAATAGGACTTTTTTCTAAACGGTTAATCTCTTTATATATTTCCCTTAAAGATTTAGTATCTGTGGCGCGGAAATATCTACCATCGGTGATTTTAGAAATCTCCATAAGTGTCTGTTCGTCTATATCAACTTCTACGGGTTTATATACAATTTTACCAAAGAAATCTTTTATAGGATAGGGAGCAACACCTTTTGTTCCCGCACCGATGGTGTATATTTTAACTCCTAAAGATTTAGCTACGTTTGCTGCAGCGATAGGAGAAATTTTACCAGCATTATTCACACCATCTGTCAAAAGAATTATGACCTTACTTTTTGCTTTTGATTCCTTAAGACGGTTCAAACCTACCAATATTGCTGAACCAATCGCTGTGCCATCCTCTATCATACCAATTTTAACTCTTTCAAGATTCTCTACTATCCAATTGTAATCAAATGTAAGGGGACTTACGGTATAAGCTTTGGCAGCAAAAGCAACAACCCCTATACGATCGTTCTTCCTCGTATAGATAAATCTTTCTACAACATCCTTGACCACATCTAACCTATTCATTCTCCTACCATATAGAGTAAAATCTTCCGCTAACATACTTGTAGAGGTATCTAATACAAGCACAATATCTATACCTTCTGTTTCAATCTTAGTATTATAAAGGGGAATACGCCAGCGAGATAAACCTAAAGAGAAGAGAATTAATACTAGAAGCCTTAATATCCACAAATTTTTTACAAAAATAGTCCTATAAGTAGGTTTATTTATATTTAAAAATTTCTCAGAGGGAAAAGGTATAGTTACTAACCTATTCTTTCTTTGAGAATAGAGCACAATAAATACCGATATAGGGATTAACCATAAAAATATAGGATTCTCTATAATCATATCTCTTTGGTTTTCTCAATTAACTCTTTAACTTTAATAAAACTATTCACTGCCTCTTCATTCAGAGGCTTATGTTTAGCAAATTTAACTAAATCGGTGGTATTAAAAAAATCTTTTAAAATGTCTCTATACTCTTTTAATAAAACATTATCCTCTTGTAAACTACTAAAAAATTCTTCGGTAGTCATCCAAGGAGCGTGAATATTAAACCTCCCCTCTATGTAATGACGAAGGATATCGCAAAGTTCTGTATAGTAAGCCTCAATCTCACATTTGCTTAAGTAATTTTTCTTCTCTAAATCTTCTAATGCTTTATAAGCAATAATATGAGGAGGCTGAAGATAAACTTCTGTTTCTTTTCCTCTCTTTTTATCTTTATGAAAAATGTAATAGATAAAAATAAAAATTAACAGAATAGATAAGATAAACAAATATAACCACAATTTGTTAGTAAAACTCTTTGGCCCTCTAATATCAAGAATAGTATTTTGATTAGGCAGAGTAGAAAGAATACTTTTAACCTCTATTTTTACTTCGTTAGATTCTGCTTTATAATAATTATCCAAACCTTTAACCCTATACTTAACCGATAAAGGAGGTAAAGTATATTTACCGCTCTTATAGGGACGAAGAATATACCAGTATTTAAAAATTTCTCTTCCCCATAACTTCTTTTGCGAAGAACCAAAGTCTTTTAATACGAACTCTGAAAAATCTTGGAAGGGATACTGAGGAGTTTCTACCTCTATATCTTCTTTAGACTCGAGGGTAACTCTATAAGTAATTTTATCACCTATACGCACTACCGATCTATCTACGCTTGCCCTTATACGAATGAGGGGGGTATTAAAATTTTTATCTTCTTTACAAAATAGAGGATTAATACTTAAAATAAAAAATAGCAAGAAAATGGCTATTTGTTTAATACTTTTCTTGGTCATCGTAATAAATTGTATCTTCTTCCTTAATATTAAATTGTACATTTACTTTAACCTTTTTTCTCTTGCACGAAAGAATTTAAATAATGTTCTGTTATAAGGAATATCACAACGAATATCCACATTATCTATACCTAAACGAGAAAATATTTGCTTACGTTTATCTATTATCTCTAAAGCATTCTTAGAAAAATTTTCGCGGATGTATCTATCCGATGTATCTAAAAGAAATGACCTATTACTTTCTCTATCCTCTAATTGAACCAAACCCATATTAAACAAAAATAACTCTCGGGGATCGGTTATGGTGATAGCAACTAAATCATGACGTCTATTAGATATAGCTAAAGCTTTTTCAAAATTATCATCGTAAAAATCGGAAATGATAAAGGTAACCGTTCTACGCTTACAAACTTTGTTTAAATATTCCAAAGCATTCGAAATATTTGTTCTTTTGTGTTTGGGAGTAAAATATAACGATTCTCTAATAATTCTTAATACATTACTTAATCCCTTTTTAGGAGGGAGAAATTTTTCTACCTCTTCACTAAAAATAATTAAACCAACTCTATCGTTATTCTTTATAGCTGAGAAAGCTAAAAGAGAACATATCTCAGCACCAATATTTCTTTTTAGATTATTCACCGTGCCAAAATAAAATGAATTAGATGTATCTAAAAGTAACATAACGGTAAGTTCTCTTTCTTCTACAAATTTCTTAACGTAAGGATTATACATTCTTGCCGTTACATTCCAATCTATACAACGAATATCATCACCAACCACATACTCTCTAACTTCAGAAAATTCTATTCCTTTACCTTTAAATACGCTATGATATTGACCGGAAAAAACATCGGTAACCATTTTAGAAGTAACTATCTGTATTCGCCTAATTTGTTTTAAGAATTCTTTGGGAATCATAAATTTAAACTTCTTCTAAGGCACCTCTATCTCTTCCAGTATTCTTTTAATTATATCTTCTGAGGTTTTCTCCTCAGCTTCTGCCTCATAACTTAATATAATCCTATGTCTTAATACATCGGGACACACAGACTTAACATCTTGCGGAACAACGTAACCCCTTCCTTGAATAAATGCGTAAGCTTTAGAAGTTAAAGTTAGGTAAATGCTAGCTCGCGGAGAAGCTCCATACTGTATTAAACCATCCAGATCCTTTAAACCATAGTTTTCCGGCTCTCTCGTTGCAAAAACAATATCTAATATGTAGCGTTCAATTTTTTCATCCATATAAATCTCATCAACTACTTTACGAGCACGTCTAACATCTTCAGGATTAACTACAGGGGTAACTGCTATATGTTTATCGGTAAAACTCATTTCTTTAATAATTTTTGATTCTTCTTCTCTATTAGGATAAGTTATATTTATCTTTAACATAAACCTATCTATTTGTGCTTCTGGTAAGGGGTACGTCCCTTCTTGCTCTATAGGATTCTGAGTAGCCATTACTAAGAAAGGGTCATCTAATTTAAAAGTCGTTTCACCAATGGTTACTTGTCTTTCCTGCATTGCTTCTAAGAGGGCACTTTGCACTTTAGCAGGAGCGCGGTTAATCTCATCGGCAAGAATAATATTAGCAAAAATTGGCCCTTTCTTAATGGTGAAATTACCATCCTTAGGGTTATAAACAAGGGTCCCAATCAGATCAGCAGGTAAAAGATCAGGGGTAAACTGAATTCGTTGGAATTTAGTATTTATAGCTTGAGCTAAAGTTTTAATAGAAAGAGTTTTTGCTAATCCGGGAACCCCTTCCACAAGAATATGCCCATTACTTAACAAACTTACCAAAAGTCTATCTATCAAATAGTTCTGACCAACGATAACTTTACCTATTTCCTGTTTCAAAGTAAAAATAAATCCACTTACCTCTTTAACTTTTTCATTTATAGCAGTTATACTTGTGTAACTCATATTTAACCTCCCCTTAATTTTGATATTAAATTTAGCTTACTTACCAAATAAGTTTCATAAACAAAAAAATGAAGTTCTACAGAATAAGGCTATCTTTTACAGCAATTTTTCAGCAATAAAAAACCTTTTAAAATTAAAGAAGGTTCGTAAATGAAAGGAAAATTTAATCTCTTAAGCAATAAAGGACTTTCTCCTCCGGTTACAACCACTCTATAATTTCCTCTGTATAGAAGTTTTCCGTACTTTTCTATAAAACCATTTATCATAAAAGAAAACCCCTCGTATAATCCCTGCGATATGCTTGATTGGGTATTTTTAGGAATAACAACTCTACTCTTTACTAATCTTATTCTATTAGCCAATAAAGCACATCTCTTAAGAGAATCAAGATAAAGATTTATACCCGGCAAGATAAAACCTCCCAAATAAACACCTTGAGAAGATATAAAATCAATAGTTATCGCTGTTCCAAAGTCTATCACAATCCTTGCCTTAGGATAAAATACAAGAGCAGAATAAACATTAACTAACCTATCTTGCCCAACATCATTTTTATTATACAAACACTTTATAGGAGTTTTAATATCTTCTCCTACTACCAATAATTTACTTTTAAGAACTTTTTTAAAAAATGCAGTAAAAGAGGGAACCACTGAACACAAAATAAACTTACTATTGGGATAATCTCTTAAAATCTTATATAGATGTTCCTTATGCCAATCTTTGTTATAGATACGAAAATCTTTAACTATTTTGTTATCTTTTTCTATAGCAAAATGTAAAGTTGTATTACCTATATCTACTAAAATCATAGTTAAATTAACTTAAATTATTATCGTAAACTAAATTCTTTACTTCTGCTAAATCTATGCGAACAATATCACCTAAGTAATTTCTCACCAACAAAGCACCATAACTATCTATATCTACAGCTATACCTTCGTATCTATCCTTATGAGTATAAACCAAAACTCTCCTATTAAGTGTATCTAAGTAATTTTTTACCTCGTCAATAATATTTTCGTAATCTTTAAGCTTAAATCTATCATAAAATGATATAACTTCTTTTAGTATCGTTTTAAATAAATCACTGAGATGATACCTCTTGCCTGTTTCTAAAAAAATAGAAGTGGCTTTAGGAGGCAAATCAATAGATTCACTATTAACGTTTATACCCAATCCTACAATAACAAATTCAGGTATATTATTAAAACTCTCTGTCTCTACGAGAACACCTCCTATCTTTTTATTATCAATTACAATATCGTTAGGCCATTTAATGCTTAAAGGTAAAATATCCCTTAACGATTTAACTGTAGCTAAGGCTACAACTATACCTAAAAGGGATATCTCCTCTAATGTTCGTTTTGGCCTAAGAAGGAAAGAAACGTATATACCTTTACTATTAGGAGATACCCAACTTCTTCCTAACCTGCCTTTACCTTTAGTTTGAGATTTAGCTAAAACAACTGTTATCTCTTTATTACCCGCTCTACCTAAAGCGAAAGCATAATCGTTGGTAGAACCAACTTTATCAAATCTTATTATCCTCAAATAAGAAGAAGGTTGACCGCCATTCATCAATTCTTATCTAAACCTTTAAGAGATTCTTTTAATTCTTTTATTGTATCTCTTAACTGAGCAGCTTTCTCAAACATAAGATTCTTAGCCGCTATCTCCATCTCTTTCTCTAAGTAACTTATCGTCTCTATTATTTCCATCTCACTATCTTCTATGTTCATCTTCTTAAGTAGATTCTTCTCTTCACGAAAATAAACCTCTATACCCTCTCTTACACTCTTCTCTATAGTGCGAGGAGTTATCTTATATCGCCGGTTATACTCTAATTGAATACTTCTACGCCTTTTACTCTCCTCTATTGCTCTTCTCATAGAATCAGTTAAACCATCTGCATACATTAAAACTTTTCCATTAATATTCCTTGCACACCTACCGGCAATTTGGGTCAAAGAAGTAAATGAACGCAAGAAACCCTCACGGTCAGCATCCAATATAGCTACTAAAGATACCTCGGGTAAATCGATACCTTCTCTTAAGAGATTTATCCCTACTACACAATCAAACTTCTTTAGTCTTAAATCACTCAATATCTTTGCTCTCTCTATAGCATCTATTTCCGAATGAATATAGGTAACTTTTAACCCTTCGTTCTTTAAATAATCGGCTAACTCCTCAGCCATACGTTTAGTTAAGGTAGTAACTATACTTCTCTCACCTCTTTTTGCTTTATCTTTAATCTCCTTAATCAAATCATCTATCTGATTCTTAGTTGGCCTTACCTCAATCTCTGGGTCAGGTAAACCGGTAGGACGAATTATCTGCTCTATCACCTTGCCACCGGAAAGTTCTATCTCGTAAGATGAAGGTGTAGCTGATACAAAAATCACCTGACCAACTAATTCTATAAACTCTTCAAACTTAAGAGGCCGATTATCCAAACAAGAGGGCAAACGAAAACCGTATTCTACCAGAGTCTCTTTTCTTGATCTATCACCTTCGTACATACCTCTGAGTTGAGGTATAGTCACATGGCTTTCATCAATAATAGTTAAAAAATCATTAGGAAAATAATCTAAAAGACAATATGGCCGAGAACCAGGTTCTCTACCACTTAAATGGCGGGAATAATTTTCTATCCCATGACAGTAACCCATCTCTCTTAACATCTCTATATCGTAAAGTGTTCTCGTGCGTAGCCTTTCCATCTCTACGATTTTACCTAATCTTTTAAAATAATTTAACCTATCCTCTAATTCCCATTGAATACTTTTCAAGGCACTAATAATTTTATCTTCCTGCATAATAAAGTGTTTAGCAGGATATATACATACTTTATCTAAATCAAAAACTTTCTTACCACTGATGGGGTCAAATTCGTATATTTTCTCTATTGTTTCTGAAGAATACTGTATCCTAATAGCTAACTCCCTATAAGCAGGGAAAATATCTATAACCTCACCTTTAACTCTGAAACTCCCCCTCTTAAAATCAAAATCATTCCTCTCATATTGAAGTTCAACAAACCGATGAATAAGAGCTTCTTGAGAAGTGATTGCGCCTTTTTCCACATAAATAACTAATTGTTGATAATCAGCTGGTGAACCTAAGTTATATATACAAGATACAGAGGCAACAACTATTATATCTCTACGAGAAATTAACGAACTAGTGGTTGATAATCGAAGAGCATCTAACTTCTCATTTATAGAAGCATCTTTTTCTATATAAGTATCGGTATGAGGGATATAACTTTCCGGCTGATAGTAATCGTAGTAGCTAACGAAATACTCTACGCTATTGTTAGGAAAAAATTCCTTAAATTCTGCATAAAGTTGTGCTGCTAATGTTTTATTATGAGATATAACCAAAGTGGGACGATTTATCTTTTCAATAACACAAGCTAAGGTAAATGTCTTGCCACTACCGGTAACACCTAAAAGAGTCTGAAATCTCTTACCTTCCTCTATACCTTTTACTAATTTAGCTATAGCTTGTGGCTGGTCACCTGTGGGAGTAAATTTACTTACCAGCTGAAAATTACTCATAGATTTCTAAGGAAAAATCAACACATTGAGAAGAATGCGTTATCGCACCCACGGATATAAAATCTACACCACTTTCTGCTATCTTTCTAACGTTACTGATATTTACTCTGCCTGAAACTTCTAATTTAACAGAAGGAAAATTCCTATTTCTAAAAACTACAGCCTTATGCAAAGAAGATAAATCAAAATTATCAAGCATTACGATATCGGGATTGTATTTTATAACTTTTTTAAATTCATCTAAATTTTCCACTTCAATTTCTATAGGTAATTCTGTTTTTTTTCTTATAGTATTAATAACTTTAAACAGTAAGTTCTCATTTAATCTCTTATTCTTTATGATACCGCTAGCTTTTAGATGATTATCTTTTATTAAAATTGCTTCCCATAAACCATAGCGATGATTTTTACCTCCTCCTGTTTTAACCGCGTATTTTTCTAAAATACGTAACCCCGGTGTGGTTTTTCTTGTATCCATTACCTTTACAGGTAACCCATTTACTTTTTCCACAAACTCTTTGGTATAAGTAGCTATACCAGAAAGATGGGAAAGAAAGTTTAAAGCCACTCTTTCTCCGGTCAAAATTGGTCTTGCGTAACCCCTTATCTCCAAAATTCTATCTAAATAGCCAAAAACCTGACCATCTTTCTTGAAGGTAACGAATTTTAACCTTTTATCTATAAAAGAAAAAACTTCTTTTGCTAAATCTACACCACACAATACTCCTTTCTCCTTAGCCAAAATAACTGCTCTTATTTTTAAACCAGAAGGTATAATAAAATTTGTAGTTATATCGCCTTTACCTATATCTTCCTCTAATGCCTGTTTAACTATTTTTCTTATTAAATTTTTATTTAAATACATCCTTTATCTTCTCCAATCTTTTACACTGAAAGGAAAGATACCTTTCTTTTTCTTTCTCCCTTTCTACAATTTCTTGAGGAGCATTATTTAAAAATTCATTATTATTTAATTTATCAATAACTTTCTCATAAAGAGAACTCAAATTAACTAATTTCTTTTCCAATAATTTAACTAATCTAACCCTGTCGAACTGTTCAAAATCTATACTTAAGGAAAAATAATTCTTAGAAATAATAACTTTTTCTAAATTATCTACAAAATCTATTTCTCTTATACCTCCTAAACGCATAAACCAATCTTTATGATAATTAAATCTTTCTCTGATATTTTCTTTTGCATTTAAAAATATTTTTACTTTTTCATTAGCGGATATCCCTAAATCGCTTTTAATATTTCTTATCTCTTCAATAGAACCTATCAAATCATCTACAAAATTGAATTTATCTCTCTCACCTGTTATAACTATCTTCTTAGGCCATAATGAAATGGATATGCTCTCCTCTTTTAAAAATGTAAGGTAGTTCTTAATATCTTGGTAAATCTTTTCCGTAATAAATGGCATAAAAGGATGTAAAAGTTTCAAAGAATTAATTAAACATACAATTAGAACTTTTAACTTTTCCAAACTAAGATATAATTTAGCAATTTCAATATACCAATCGCAAAAATTATGCCAGAAGAAATCGTAAATCTTTTTTGTAGCTTCACTTATCCTATAACTATCTAAGCTAACTGTAACATCTTCTATTGTCCTATTCAAACTATCTATAATCCATAAATCTATCTCATCGGTAATATCAACCTTATCTTCTTCTATTTTGATATCATTATCTTTTAACTTATTCATTATAAACCTCGTTGCATTCCAAATCTTATTGGCAAAGTTCCTACCTACAAGGAATTTCTCATCAGACAAATATACATCCGCACCGGTAGAAGCTAAAAACATTAAAGAGAAACGTAAAGCATCGGCACCAAATTTATCAATTATCTCTAAAGGGTCGATTATGTTACCTAAGGATTTGGACATCTTTGTCCCTTTTTCATCACGCACTGTTCCATGAATTAATACCTTGGCAAAGGGAATATTACCTGTAAATTCTAAACCTGCCATTATCATCCTTGCTACCCAGAAAAACAATATTTCACTTGCCGTAACTAAAACACTCGTAGGATAGAAATAATTTAAATCAGAATTAGGATTAGGCCAGTAAAAAGTAGCAAATGGCCATAACCAACTAGAAAACCAGGTATCAAGAACATCGCTATCTTGAACTATTTCTTTTGACCCACAATTAGGACAATACTTAGGCTCTTCCAAAGAAACGATTACTCCTTTACTCATCTCTCTACTATTTTCTTCTTCTTGATAACATTTTTTACAGTAATAAACCGGCAAGCGATGTCCCCACCATATTTGTCTTGATATACACCAATCTTTTATATTATACATCCAATTAAGGTAAACTTTCTCCCACCGCTGAGGATAAAATTTAATTTTTCCTTCTTCTACAACTCTTATCGCTGGGGTAGCTAACGGTTTCATCCTTACAAACCACTGCAAAGACAGCCGAGGTTCGATAATCGTATTGCAACGATAACAGTGCCCCACACTTATCCGGTAAGGCTCTTTTTTCTCAACCAAGTTATCCTTCTCTAAAACTTCTATTATCTCTTTTCTTGCCTGAAAACGGTCAATACCTTTAAATTTTCCTGCATTCTCATTCAAGGTTCCATCATCGTTCATAATGTTGATAAACTCTAAATTGTGCTTATTAGCTAAAATGAAATCAATAGGGTCATGTGCAGGGGTTACCTTTACTACACCCGTACCAAATTCTTTATCTACTAACTCATCTTCAATAATTTTAAGCTCTCTTTCCATTATGGGTAAAATTACTCTAACGTTTTTCAAAAACTTATAACGATTATCCGTAGGATTAACTGCTATCGCTGTATCACCGAGCATAGTTTCTGGTCTTGTGGTAGCTACAACTATGTAATCGTTAGCTAAATTTTTTATTTCTTTTGATTTTATAATAGGATAACGAATATAGTAAAGCCAACCATCTATCTCCTGATGTATAGATTCCTCATCGCTAAGTGCGGTTTTACAGCGAGGACACCAGTTAATAATATACCTACCTCTATAGATTAATCCTTTATTATACAATCGTACAAAAACCTCTCTAACTACTTTACTATAATCTTCATCCATAGTGAACCTTAATCTTTTCCAATCACAGCTTGCTCCTAACTTCTTAAGTTGTTCAATAATAGTAGAACCATACTTCTTTGTCCAATCCCAAAGTCTTTTTGTAAATTCCTCTCTACCAATATCCTCTTTACGCAAACCTTCCTTAGCTAATTGTTTTTCTACCACATTCTGAGTAGCTATACCAGCATGGTCTGTGCCCGGTAACCATAAAGACTCATAACCCTGCATACGTTTACTTCTAATAAGTACATCTTGAATAGTGTTATTAAGAGCGTGACCCATATGTAATATCCCTGTTATATTAGGGGGAGGGATAACAATACAAAAAGGTTTTTTATTAGGATTAGGTTTAGCAAAAAAGTATCCTCTCTCTATCCAAAAACTAGTTAGCTTATCTTCTATATCTTTAGGGTTATATCTTGTAGAGTAATATAAATTATCCTCGCCATTCATAAAATTACCTCCGCATAAATTATAATTATAATATAAAATAAAATTACTATCAATTATTTATAAGCTACCACCCTATTTATTAATTTACCTATCCCTTCAACCTCAACTTCCACTCTATCTCCTACTTCCATAGAACCTACCCCAGAAGGAGTTCCTGTAGAAATTATATCCCCGGGTAATAAAGTCATTATCTTACTTATAAAAGAAACAAGGTGGTTAATAGGAAAAATAAAATTAGATGTATTGGAATCCTGCTTTATATTCCCGTTAAGAAAAGTTCTTATCCGCAAATTATTAGGATTAATACCTGTTTCTAACCACGGACCTAAGGGACAGAAAGTATCAAAAGATTTTGCTCTTGTCCACTGAACATCTTTTCTCTGTAAACATCGTGCAGTTACATCGTTGAGACAGGTGTAACCGAGAATGTATTCTTTAACCTTTTCTTCGGTTATATTTTTGCCTTCTTTACCTATCACTAAAGCTAATTCACATTCATAATCTAAACGTTCTACACCTAAAGGATAAACTATATTCTCCTTATGAGCAATAAGAGATGTAGATGGTTTTAAAAAAATTATTGGCTCATTTGGTATAGGCATACTTAATTCTTTAGCGTGGTCTCTATAATTAAGTCCTACCAGAACTATCTTAGTAGGCTCAGCAGGGGTAATTAACTTAACTTTATTTAGAGGAACTTTCTCTCCACTAAATCTTATCTTATCAAATGGTGATTTTAAAAGAACTCTTACAAACTTTTCATCCTCAATACCCCACCTCTTATTTTCTTTATAAAGAAATCTTACTATTCTCATTTCTTTCGCAAACTATCAACTATGGAAATAAATTCTGGGAAAGACTTGTCTATACAACCGATATCATCTATGTAATGAGTATTACCTGTAGCTAAGGAGAATATAATCATACTCATTGCTGTCCTATGGTCAGAAAAACTTTTGAATTTTAAAGATTTTAAATTAAATATATCTTTACTACCCCCTTTTATTTTAACCATCCAATCATTATCAAAAGGTTTAGCCTCTATATCTACTCCTGCTTTCTTTAAATTATAAACCATAGAATTAATTCTATCAGTCTCTTTAACTTTTAACTCTTTTAACCCAAATATAGTAGTCTCTCCTTTCGCAAATGCTGCGCATACGAAAATAATGGGCATCTCGTCTATCATCGTAGGGATATACTTTGCATCTATAGTTATACCTTTTATATTAGAACTCTTTACTAAAATATCAGCATATGGCTCAAAATAATTTTTTCTATTTAAAATTTTTATATCTGCTCCCATTTTTTTCAGTATTCTAATTAAACCTATCCTTGTAGGATTAATCCCCACATCTTTTATCAGTATCTGAGAATCAGGAGAAATTGTTCCTAAAACAATAAAAAAAGCAGCAGAAGAAAAATCTCCAGGAATAAATATTTTTCCCGGTGTGGTAAGTTGTGACTCGCTACATAAGATATAACCTTTCTTTTCTTCAATATTCGCTTTAAATAATTTTAATAATCTCTCCGTATGATCACGAGATGGGATAAGCTCTCTTATCTTGGTTATCCCTTTAGCGAATAAACCTGCCAATATTATCGCTGATTTTACCTGTGCACTACCTACAGGCATAGAGTAATGTATGCTTTTAAGTTCATCCGTAGGTTCTATAAGTAGAGGTGGTAACTCCTCTTTACCATATCTGTTCTCACCATATATATTAGCTCCCATCATCCTCAAAGGTTGCGTAACTCTCTTCATTGGTCTATTTCTTAAAGAACTTTCGGCATAAATTTTGGAAGAGAATTTTTGTCCTACAAGTAAACCGCTAATTATCCTAATGGTAGTCCCTGATTCCTGAGCATTAAGTTCCACCTTACGTTGTATAGGAAAATATTTACCACAACCTTTTACAAGCAATTTATTTGGACCTAAATATTTAACTTCTATCCCTAACCTTTTTATACAATCTAAAGTAGCTAAGGTATCATTACTACGTAAAAAATTAAGTATCTGGGTATCTCCTTTAGATATAGCTGATATTAACACAGCGCGATGAGAAACGGATTTATCAGGGGGAGGATAAACTTCTGCTCTTATCCTATCAATTGGTTTAATCGTATACATAATTCAATATCTCTGACTATCTATAAATTCTTTAAATCTCTCAGGTAAAAAAGATTCAAATTCTAATATTTCTTGCGTTCGCGGATGAGAAAAACTAAGATAGTAGGAATGTAAAAATAAATTCTCATACCCATCTTTTTTACCATATTTATCATCTCCTATAATAGGGAAACCTAAAAATTTAAGATGGACTCTTATCTGGTGCATTCTTCCTGTGAGGGGGAACAATTTTATATAAGTTGCCTCTTTAAACCTCTCTATAACTTCTAAAAAAGTTTTTGCTTCTTTGGACTTAACAAAACTTATCTTCATCTTGAATCTATTATTCAAATCTCTCTTTATAGGCAAATCTATTTGTAAACTATCCTGTTCAATTACTCCCCAAACTATAGCTCTGTATTCTTTTTTTACCAACCTCTGGCGAAATTGTGATACTAAATTAAGATGAGCGGAGTTATTCTTAGCTAACACCATAACTCCTGATGTCTCTTTATCTAAACGATGAACCACACCAGCTCTTAAATGATTAATAGAAGAAAGGTTTTTTTCTAAATATACCATTACATTTACTAAAGTCTTCTGGTAATTTATATTTGGAGGGTGAACAACTAATCCTTGAGGCTTATCTACCACAATAATATCGTCGTCCTCATAAAGTATGTTTATATCTATAGGATAAGGCTCCAAAATAACCAATTTCTTATCCATATTCCTAATACAAATACTATCCTTATCCTTTACAATGTAACTAGTCTTCTTAACTATACCATTCACTAAAACGTTACCTTGAGTAATAAGTTCCTTAACTTTTGTTCTAGATATGTTCTTTAAATTTTGAGAAATAAATTTATCTAATCTCTTACCGACATCTTTTTTAAGAACGAAGAGAACTTCTTCCATAGTAGTTATCCTTTTTAAACGTTCTCAAAATAAACACTAATGTACCTATACTTATACTCATATCAGAGAGATTGAATACAGGCCAAATTCTTATATCTATGTAATCTACTACAAATCCATAGATAATCCTATCACAAAAATTTGATAAAGCCCCCCCTAAAATTAATCCTAAAAGGATATTATCTAACTTATCTCTACGATGGTTTGCTCTTATGTTAAGAATGAGAATGATAATAAAAATTAAAGTGAAATAAATCAAGAATGATGAGTAATCTCTTAAAATACCGAAAGCCGCACCCTTATTAAAAACAACAGTAATATGGAGTATATTCTTAATAATGGGGATCGATTGGTAGGCAAAGTGATTCTTAAAATAAGCTTTTATTAAAAAATCTGTCAAAAATATTGTTATGGCAACTAAACATATCACCACATCTATAATAATTTATTTTTCTCAAACTTATCCTGACAATCTATGCAATAAATAGTATATGGTATAGCATTAAGCCTTGTTTTAGATATCAACTTACCACAGCTCTTACATATACCAAAAGATTTATCTTCTATTCGTTTCAAAGCTTCTTCAATATCGGCAAGCACCTTTGACTCATTACTGACTAGGCCCAAATTGAATTCTCTTTCGTAATTATCGCTAGCTACATCAGCAAGATGAAGGCTATAGCCGGAGATATCTCCTGAAATATCTTTCTGGGACTTCATCAATGTCTCATTGGAAAGTTCTTTAATCTGAGAAGATAATTCATCTTTCAACTTAAGAAGTTTTTCCTTAAACTCCTTTAAATCCTTACTTGGTAATCGCAAACCTCTTTTCTTTTTCTCCTTCTTCATTATTTACCCCCTAAGTGTTTTATACATCTACCACATAAATCAGGATAATCTTCATCCTTACCAACATCTTCTCTCCGATTCCAACAACGAGCGCATTTAGTGCTTTTGGCTATATTAACCTCTATCTTAAAATCACCTTCCTTAACATTTACACAAGAAACAATAAAAACTTCTCTTAACATATCCTCCTTTTGCTTGTAAAAATTGTAATCTTTCTCTCTAAAATATATATCTACAGAAGCCTCCAGTGAACTCCCTAAAATATGCTCTTCTCTTTTCTTCTCTATCTCTTTTAGAACCTCTTCTCTTAAATCTAAAATCTTTTTCCCTTGTTCAATGAGCTGTTCATCAAAATAATCATCTAAAAAATCCTCTTCAAAAGTATGTAGATATATAGATTCTTTTTTGTCGTGCCAATTAAAAAAGTTATTGAATGCTTCCTCTGCTGTAAAAGAAAGAATAGGCGCAGATAATTTTATGATTGCCTTAAGAATATAGTAAATAACATTCTGAGCTGACTTACGTTCTTTAGAATTGGGAGAATAAGTATATAATCTATCTTTCAAAATGTCAAGATAAAAAGAGCTTAAATCTAAATTACAGAAATTAAACAACTTCTGACAAACTTTATGAAAAGAAAATTTATTGTACTCATCAACTATTTCTCTATATAGAATAGAAGTTTTTATGAGCATATATCTGTCTATCTCTTGAAGTTCTTCTTTGGGTAAATAATCTCGCTGATAATCAAAATCGTACAAGTTACCCAATATAAACCTTATAGTATTACGTATCTTTCTATATACATCCACAAGTTGATCGAGAAGTTGAGGAGAAATTTTTACATCCTCAGTATAATCACTGTAAGCTACCCAAAGTCTTAATATTTCCGCTCCGTATTTATGGATTATTTCTTGGGGAGAAATAACATTACCTAAAGATTTAGACATCTTCTTGCCTTCACCATCTACTACGAAACCATGCGTAACGATTACTTTAAAGGGAGCTTTATCATCATAAGCTACAGAATTAATAAGAGAAACCTGAAACCACCCTCTATGCTGATCGCTACCTTCTAAATAAAGGTCTGAAGGAAAATCAAGCTCTCTATTATTCTTAACCACTGCTAAAAAACTGGCTCCTGATTCAAACCAAACATCAAGGATATCAAACTCCTTAGAAAAACTCTTTGAGCTACATTTAGGACAAGAAAAATCTATGGGTAGAAAGTGCTCTACATCCAAGGTAAACCAAACATCCGAACCATACTTTCTAAATACAGAAGCTGTTTTCTCTACTACTTTGGCATCAAGAACTATCTCTTTACAATTATTACATCTTAATGCTGGTATAGGCACACCCCATAACCTTTGGCGAGAAAGACACCAGTCGGGCCTAAGTAAAAGCATACCACGTATTCTTTCTTTACCTGAGGGAGGTAACCAATCTACCTCTTCTATTATATTTAATAGCCTCTGACGAAGATTGTTATGTTCTATATTTAAAAACCACTGAAAAGTAGCACGGAAAATAACTGGTTTCTTACACCTCCAACAATGAGGATAGGAATGGTAAATTTTTTCATTTTTTAGAAGTAAACCTTTCTTCTCCAATGTTTCTATAACCGCTTGGTTAGCTTGTTCAATATTTTTGCCAGCAAACTCTCCGCTCGTCTCATCAAATATGCCCTTATCGTTAACCGGCATAATTACATCTAAATCGTATATTTTCAAAAGAGAAAAATCCTCCTCACCATGGCCGGGAGCAATATGAACACAACCACTACCTTCATCTTTAGATACGAACTCTGCCAAGACCACTTTTGACTCTCTACCCATAAAGGGATGAGAAAGAATGATTCCTTCCAATTCTTTACCAGAAAAATAATTAATTTCGTGAAATTTAGTTTTTAGCTTACTTTCCAAGTTATTTTTAAGATTATTAGCAAAAATAATATGTTTATCTTTATAATTGCACAATATGTAATCTAAATGAGGGTGAACAGCCACCGCTACATTGGAGATAAGCGTCCAGGGAGTAGTCGTCCATATTAAAAAATAAGTATCCTCTGGGAATAAACCTCTGCTATATTTGACTTTAAAGAGTAAATATATAGATGGTGACTCTTTATCATTGTATTCTACTTCTGCCTCAGCCAAAGCTGTCTCACAAGTAGTACACCAGTTAACTGGTCTACGTTTCCTATAGATATAGCCTTTCTCCACTAAGACACCTAAAAGTTTTATAACCCAATACTCGTACTCTGCTAAAAGAGTAAGATAAGAATTATCCCAATCGCTTAATATTCCCAATCGTTTAAAATCGCTCTTCTGTAATTCCATAAATTTTAAAGCATATGCTTCTGCTTTCTTACGAAAATCCACAACATTAACATCTGCTTTGGTAAGATCCAGTTCCTTAAAAAGTTGATGCTCTACGGGAAGGCCATGACAATCCCAACCACAAATAAATGGAGAATCGAAATCATTCATCGTTTTAAACTTAATCACGATATCTTTCAATATTTTATTCAAAGCATGACCAATATGTATTAACCCGTTAGCATAAGGTGGTCCATCGTGAAGGATAAATTTTTTCTTACCATCTTTTGCTTTTCTTAACTTTCTATAAAGACCTATCTCATCCCAGAAACTTATGATTTTAGGCTCATTAACAGTTAGATTAGCCTTCATCGAAAATGATGTTTTAGGCAAATTAAGTGTATTACTATAATCTTTTTTACTCATAACTTAATTTATGAAATTTTTAATAAAAAATACTTCTAAATACTGGTTAACTTTTTAAATTCTTTTATTCTCTTACTAATATCTGCTTTTTTTATAGATAGTAAACGGTTAAGACTAAAATCCTCTACAGTGAAACTTGCCATAATAGTTCCATAAATAAGAGATTCTTTAAAAATGCTTTCATTCAATCTATTTTTGCTCGCTAAATAACCCATAAATCCACCGGCAAAGGTATCTCCTGCACCTGTAGGATCAACCACATTATCTAATAAAAAAGCTGGTATATAAAATTTTGAATTTGAAGAAAATAAAATCGCTCCATACTCTCCTCTTTTTATTACTATCTTTTGTGGACCAAATTTAAGAATTTTATTTGCTGCCTTAACTAAATTGTTCTCCTCAGTAAGTTTCTTTGCTTCTATCTCGTTAAGGAAGAAAATATCTACCTTCTTTAACAATCTCTCTAAAGCTTCTTTCTCATTATCTATCCAATAACTCATCGTATCAGAAGTAACTAGTCTTGGTTTACTTACTTGCTCTAATACCTTCTCCTGGAGGTGTGGAGAAATATTGGCAAGAAATACATACTTACTATTCTTATAATTAGCTGGTATAAAAGGTGAAAAATTAGAGAATACATTTAAACAAGTAGAAATACTCTTAGGGTTATTAAAATCTAACTCATACCGACCTTCCCAAAAGAATGTTTTTCCTTTAGCTATAGTTAAACCACTAATATCTATCTTTCTCCTTTTAAAAGTATCTATGTAAT
>JAMWDA010000150.1 GCA_023818995.1 Candidatus Omnitrophota bacterium | reverse complement strand
GGATAAGAATAGTTTAGATAATTGGTTTGGTTTTTTAAAAATAAATTTAGTAGCTGAACATGGAGTTTGGATTAGAAGAAAAGAGGATAATTTTTGGAAGATGTTACAGCCTCTAAATAGTGAGTGGAAAAAACAAATTATGCCAATTCTTCTGACTTATAGTGATAGATTAGCTGGTAGTTTTATTGAAGAGAAGGATTTTTCTATTGTATGGCATTATCGTCAAGCTAATTTAGAACAAGCTTCTTTTATAGTAAAAGATGCTATAGAGTACCTAATAAATTTTACGGCAAATCTTGATATGCAGGTTATACAGGGTTCAAAAGTAATTGAGATAAGATGTGGGGGAATAAATAAAGGTTTTATTGCCAGAGATTGGTTATCCAAGAATAATTACGATTTTATATTAGCTATAGGAGATGATTTAACCGATGAAGATTTATTTAAAGTTTTACCTTCCCAAGCTTATACAATAAAGGTAGGGATAGCCTCTTCTCATGCAAATTTTAATGTCTATAACTATTTAGACACAAGAGACCTACTTAAGAATTTAGTCAATATAAAGAAATAGTTAAGATGCTTAGAAAAGTTATTCGTAACACAACAATAATAAGTTTAGGGACATTGCTTTCTCGTATATTAGGATTTATAAGAGATGTATTGATGGCTAATTTTTTTGGTACATCGGCAGATTTAGAATCTTTCATAGTAGCTTTCCGTATCCCTAATCTTTTAAGGAGTTTATTTGGAGAAGGGTTTTCTGAGTCCGTAGCTACTCCCACACTTTCAGAACATAGCGAAAATAAAAGGGAATTTTTTAAGATAGGAAATCACCTTATTTCTATATTCATAGTTTTATTGCTGGTTGCTACATTTATGGGAGTAATTTTTAGTAAATTTATCGTTATAGTGATGGCACCGGGCTTTATCGTAAATGCTTATAAATTTAATTTAGCTGTTTTATTTACGAGAATAATGTTTGTTTACTTATTTTTGATTGGACTGGAGACTAATATAGAATCTATACTTTGTGCTTTAAAAAAATTCTTTGTTACTGCTTTTTCTCCTTGTATTTTTAACATAGTTCTTATATTAGGTATTTTACTTTTTACAAATGTTCTTAATATCTTTGTTTTGGTTTGGGCAGTTATAACTGCCGGGATATTAGAGATATTATTTTCTTTTATATTCTTAAAATCAGAAGGTTTCAAATTAGAATTTAATTTCTTAGAGGCTTTGCATAATAATATTATACATAAGATGATAAAACTTTTTATTCCCCGCGTATGGTCAGCAGTAATTTATCATCTTAACGTATTAATTGATACAGCATTATCATCTTTTAGTAGTATAGTAGGAGAAGGAGCATTAGCAGCAATATATTATTCTAATCGTATAATTCAGTTCCCTTTAGCTCTTATTGCATTATCTATTTCCCGTGTAGCTATCGTAGATTTTTCTCAGTTCAATAAAGATGGCAATTTAGAAGATTTTAAAAAGCTATTCATTTTTTCTTTTGAAAGTATAGCCTTATTTATTATACCCATAAGTTTTTTTCTATTCTTTAATAGTAAGGATATATTACGTATACTCTTTTTAAGAGGTAACTTTGACAACTATTCTTTAAATATTACATCTAAAGCTTTATTTTTCTATTCTTTCGGATTATTTTTCTTTTGTGGGATAAAACTATTGGTAAATACCTTCTATTCTTTAAAGGATACTTTGACTCCGGCAAAAGTTGCTACCTTTTCTTTAATTGTAAATGCTTTAACCAGTGCATTATTTATGTTCCCTTTAAAAATAGGTGGGATAGCTTTAGGAAGTAGTATATCAGCAAGCGTAAACTTTTTTATTCTCTACTATATTTTAAAAAAGAGGATTGGTGTGATAAAATTGGAAGGATTTTCTAAAGAAATTATAAAGTTAACAATCTTAGGTTTAGGTATAGGGTCGATCTCTAAAATAATATTTAGGTTTTGTATGAATAGATATTTAAGTCTAATTTATGTTTGTATAATTAGTTTAATAATCTTTGTCTTTTTAGGAACTATATTGAGATTAAAACAATTTAAATACTTAAAGAGATGGGAGAAATTAAAAATAAATTAAAAAATTTGCCAGATTTACCAGGTGTTTACATTATGAAATCTAATGAAGGTAAGGTTATTTATGTAGGTAAAGCTACTTCCTTAAAGAAAAGGGTAAATAGTTATTTTCAGAAATCCTTTCTGAACGAAAAAACCGCCATTTTAGTTTCAAAAGTGACCGATATAGATTATATAGTATGTGATAGCGAAGCACAAGCATTGATACTTGAGGCATCTTTAATTAAACAACATAGACCTCGGTATAACGTAACTTTAAAAGATGATAAAAGTTATCCCTATATAGAAGTAACTAACGAAGAATACCCTCGTATTTTTATCTCTCGACCAAAAGGAAGAAAATTTATACCAGCGGATGAGGAGGGGATAATCCTTATTGAAAATGAAAATAGAACATCGCGTCTTTTTGGTCCCTACTCCAAAGTTAAATTAGTAAAAGAAGCTTTGCATTTGATAAGAAGGATTTTCCCTTATCGTTCTTGTAAAAATTTACCTAAAAAACCTTGCCTTTTTTATCATCTTAAACTTTGTCCTGCTCCTTGTATAAGTAAAATTCTTCCCGAAGAATACAGAGATATTGTAGAAAACATATGTAGGATTATAAAAGGAGAAAAAGAAGTTTTGGTAGAGAGTTTAGAGAAGAAAATGTTTAAAATGGCGGATGAGAAGAGGTTTGAAGAAGCCGCTTTTTTCAGAGATAAATTAACTGCCGTATACAACCTATATGCAGGCAAAATTCAATTGCATCAACTTATTTCCTTAAAAGAATTACTAAGATTACCAAAGTTACCTTTGGTTATAGAGGCTATAGATATTTCCAATTTAGCCGGTAAAGAGCCTGCTGGGTCTGTAGTAGTTTTTAGAGATGGTTTGCCCGATAAGAGTAGCTATCGTAGATTCAAAATAACCTATGGGGAATACCCTAACGATTACGAGATGATTGCTGAGGTAGTAAGACGAAGGTATACGAGATTAAAAAATGAAAATGTAACCTTACCCAATCTTATAATTATAGATGGTGGTAAGGGGCAGGTGAATATAGCTAAAGAGGAGTTAGATAAGCTAAATTTATCTATCCCTATTGTTGGTATTGCTAAAGGTAACGAGGAGATATGGTATCCCTATGAAGATAAGCCTTTAATTATACCCAAGGATAATCCTTCTTTACACCTAATTCAAAGGATAAGAGATGAAGCACATCGTTTCGCTCACAAATACCACACATTATTGAGAAAAAAGAAAATAGTATATGATTAATGATTTTAAGGACGTGGTCTTTTATACTCTTAAAGATAGCGATAAGTTTTTTCGTGTATATAGGTATAGCATATTTAAAAAATTTTTGTAATCTTTTTATAAAACTTTCAAAAAGCTCTTTTGAACTTAAAAAGTATTAAAGCTAATTCTCTTAATCTTTCTTAATCCCTCGAAAGATGAGATACAATCTATCTTACCATTTTTACAACAAAAGATGTAATTCTGTTACATAGAAGCTAGCATGTCACATGTGATGTTATTGTTTATAGCTTAACTGTTGCACAAACTGGTCCTTGTAAAATACTCTGATAAATTTACCCGGCACAACAGTAGTTCAATTTCAGCTTTGGCATAAGAAATTCTGTTAGTAAATTGGCTTATTTGGTATGTCTTATTATCAAAACTAAAGGTATTATCTGACTTCACTGTTCTTTGATATTTAAAACAGAAGATATCATCAAGATTGATATCTGGTGGTAGAGGGCTAAAAACAGATGGCAGGTTTCTATCTACGGGCTTTGAGCGGTGATGGAATGAAATCTTTTGTTATACCAGCTTCTTTACTCTTGGAT
>JAMWDA010000149.1 GCA_023818995.1 Candidatus Omnitrophota bacterium | reverse complement strand
GAGAGGATTTATTTGATAAAAAAGATAAAAGTTATATTCCTCATAATTATAATTATTCGTAAGAAAGGAGGTGAGAAAAAATAGACGGGGGCAAAGGGTGTATACTAAAAGGATGATAAAGTTTAAAGCAGGTTAATTATTCTTTTAATCAGCGGTAAAACTTTGTAGAAATATAGAATGTGTGATTTTAATAAGTAGAAAGGTGTCAGCTATTTAAAATTAAACAATGAGTAATCTATTTAAAACACCTATTTTCATTAAGAAGCGCATAGATAGTCCTCAAGAGTTTGGTAGAGGTAGCAATCACTGCCTCTTTATAGGATTTGCCTTCACTTCTTTTCTTTGTAAGAAAATTAAAGATTTCCGTAGACTCCATGCCTATAAGCAATTCTTCTTTAAAATCTTTCACTATTCTTTCGAATCCTTCAAATTCCTCTTTGTCCATAGCAAAGATTTTGTCCTTTACCACAAACTTACCATTCTTGACAGCTACCGAAAAAAAATCTTTAGATACATCCACTCCACAGAAATATTTAAGCGGGTCCATCTTGCAATCACCTCCGTATCAACTTTTTTTAAGGGTAATTCTACTCTCACCCTCACCCCCCTGCTTCAGATGTGCCTAAAAACTATCCCAACCAACCAATATGAGACCAAGAGAGCAGAAGACAGACTCCTTTATGAACCTAAAAGCTCAAGGGAAATGGTGTCTCCTTACCCTCTTGGTTTTTATTCTAGGTTTAATAGTAAACATAAATTAACATATCACAATTTTAACGAGGAGGTGAAGAATGGGTAAAAAGATTATAGTTTTTATGACACTCGTGGGAGTATCATTAGTATATAATACTTTTGCAGCTGTAGAAAATATTAAGGTGGGAGGAGATATTACAACTTACGCGATCGATCGTAGCAACTTCGGATTTGGTGCGGGTGCGGATGATATTAATTTAATGGCAAGTATAACTAACCTGATGTTTGATGCGGATTTAACGGAGGATGTATTAGTAACCGCAGTTATTACTGATGAACGAGTTTGGGGGGCAGAGTCAGAACTTTTTCTAAACCAAGGATATGTCACTTTTTCTAATTTATTTGATTATCCTTTAACTGTAAAAATAGGGTTACAACCAATAATTTTAGGAAGCGGGATATTGGTAGGAGATCCTGATTCTAATAAATTTACAGAGCATACCACACCTTTTAGTGTAGTTTCAGGTAATTTTATTGAAGATTTGAGTCCGCGTAAGTCTTTTGCCGGGATAGTGACAAAATATGATATTAATGAAGATATGTTGAGTAGTCTTACTTTAGCGTATTTGAAGCCGGATACTGACAATTCACGATTTCAATCTGAAGGAAAAGGGGATGAGAATGATGATACCAATATTTATGTAGCGTATTTCCAATCCGTTATTGGTCCTAATATTATGGGTGATTTATACTTTGTATATAAAGATACGCAATCTCAAACTCCCTGGCAGCCTTTCCAAGGCGCAGATGTGGGAAATTTGGGATTAAGGATCCAGAGTAAGCCTTTAGAAAATTTAATTATTTTCTTAGAATACATTTATCAGTATGGAAAAGGAGAAAATGAGATAATATTTGGGACGCCTATAAGGTGGGATGGTAAACATAGAAGTGACAATCTTTTTAATATTGGTGGACAATACACCTTTTCTGATTTTCCAATGTCACCGGCTCTTCGTGGTAGTTTTTACCTTCTTACGGAACACTGGGACCCTATGTTTGAAAATGTCACTGTGGGAAGGATAGCAAACGCATTGTTTTGCGGTACTAACGGGAAAGTAATCTCTGCAGGCGTAACTTTAAATTTAAGAGAGGATTTATCTTTCTCAGTAGATTATTTTAGAGCAGATACATATGAGTCAGAAGGAATAAAAGTTGCCGGAGATCAATATGCTTTGTTGTTAGCACCTCCTTTTGGTAATTCGTTAGATCCTAGTAAAAAACATGTTTTTGATGAAGTAGATATTACTTTAAGTTACGCTTATACTGAAGATATTCAATTTTCTTTTATAGCTGATTACTTAAAGCCGGGTTCATTCTTTACAGAAGCAAATGATAAGAGTGCACATCAGATTATCGCTTCAATGAAAGTTAGTTTCTAATACTACCCCGCCGGGGCTATAGTTTCACAGAGTTCAGTCTGTGGGTGAGAATAAGTAGGGGGGAGATGTGCTATAATGTGTGGAGAGAAGGTGAGAGAGTAAAATGCATAATCAGGCAGAGTATTATAGAGGGAGGCTACCCAAATAGCGCTTACTAATCCTAAATGTATTCGGCGATATCGGGTGAGGATATTTTCCCAAAGTGACTAATTAGGAGAGAAGTTAAAGGAAGTTTTACCACAAGACAAGGAGAGTTGAGAGAAAGACAATGCTTGTATAAGTCAAAGGACAAGAACGCGAGGAATTTAGAAGAAGTTCAGCGTGAATTGTTTTAGTGTGGAAGGTGCGAAAATGCCAAAGACTTTTTAGAAGGGGGTATTTATTTCTTTTAATCTTTCTTAAGCAGTGAGAAAAAAGGGTATAATTTCCTTTCCTATTCCCGAACAGTATAAATAATATTTTTGATTTTATTATAAATGTGCTGAGAAATTCTCTCTCTTTTTCTTTATGTTGTAGGGAAAGTAGAAATTAGGATAAAAATGAGTAAAATAATTATAGCATTTAACAAAGGGAAGCCAAATGAAATACTGTTTTATGTTTAAGAATAGGAAATGGGAGATATTTTAATATGGGGAGAGAATCCATTACTAAAGAAGAGAAAGGATATCTGCACAAATTGATAACCAAGTATGGATTTGAGATATGTTTTTTATTCAAAAAAATTTTTAAAGAGGATATCACAAGTTTAAAAATTTCTCTTTTAGATAAAGATCTATGAGTTGCCGAGAATATAGAACTAAATGCGACTTTTATTTTAAGAAAGGAATCTGTGGCTGATATCTTTATATTCCTAATTATATTTTTATATATTTTCTTCTGGACAAAATAAACCTGTTAAAATAAATAAGAAATTTGTGATCGAATCGATAGACCATCTCCTAATAAGTACCCAAGATGAATGGTTAAACTAATTAAAACGACAAGGAGTAGGTTTTTCAGAGATGATAAATTGAAAAAAGAATTTGAACAAACTGAAGCTTCTGCTTTAGCAATAATTCACCCTAAACGATATCTATTAAAAGCGATAATATTGAGTTTTCTTTTAAAACTAATTCCACACCCAATCAAGCGGATAATCATAAAGAAGGAAATAACTCGGTGGGAAAAAGATTTTTATTTTTTTCTTCCCGCTTTACCCCAAAAGGGAAAGCAAACTCGCAGTGTCCCGTAGAATGGGATTTCCACTTCGTTCCAACAGGTTGAAGGGAGTTTATCCCAATGAGCAATAGCGACATTGGGAAGCACCGAGACTACTGAGTGTGTGAGGAGAAGATTTCGGTTTCTCTGCCTGATAGAAGTCTTTACTTCTTGAGCATATGTTTGGCAAAATTAATGATAAAGACTACTTTTTAGGATAACTTTAATTCGCCTCATCTTCTAAAATACCAGTAAAATCAATACTTTTTTGCTATGTATTTATTTGATTTGCAAATTTTAACCTTACTGTAAAATTTAATAAGATAGTTTATACCCTTAAAGAAGCAAAAATGCTTTTTGAGAGGGGTATTGTAATATGGCTTTATTTCATTTAGATGCTTTTAAAAAAAGGAATTCTCCAGCAATTTTTTAGAAGTATTGCCAATAAATAAAAAGGATTAATCCTTGAAGGATTAGAAGAAGCTATTTTTGATATAAGGCAGGAACTCGGTAAGATGACATTAGAAGGAGCACTTAGCCAATATGATGAGATTTTAAAAAAGAGTAGAACACTTGATGAAACCTTGAACCCAGATTTTGCATTAGAAACTAAGTTTTTA
>JAMWDA010000005.1 GCA_023818995.1 Candidatus Omnitrophota bacterium | reverse complement strand
ATTGTGGTAGAAGCATGTGCTCGATGAGCTGTGCCAAAAGCATCGTTAACGTATATCTCAGCCAAAGAAGCTAACTCTTTAGCAAAATTCTCATTACCCTCTTCTTCTTCCTTATAGAACCTTAAATTTTCTAAAAGAATAACTTTCTTATCTGTTTTCTCAATTGCTCGTTTAACCTCTTCTCCCCTACAATCGTTTAATTTCTCCACTTCTATTTTGAGTAACTCCTCTAACCTTTTAGCTACCGGCCCAAGACGCATACTTTCTACTACTTTACCTTGTGGTCGACCTAAATGGCTCATAAGGATTACTTTCTTAGCACCTTTTTCCAGAATATACTTTATCGTAGGTAAAGCCTCTCTTATACGCGCATCATCGGTAATTCTATTTTCCTCATCCAATGGCACATTGAAATCTACACGCACGATTACTTTCTTATTTTCTAAATCCATATCTTTAATACTCACCTTACTCATCGTTCCTCCCTTCAAAACAAATCATAATTTTTATAATGTAAAGTCTTGCCTTAAAGAAAAATATTATAACATATCCAAAGCGCTTTGGTTAAAATTTTTTAAGTTAAAAACCGGACCATCTTTACATACTTTTTTATACCCTTGATTAGTTAAAATTACACAAGCACAACAAACACCTATTCCACAACCCATAAATTGCTCAAAAGAGAACTCCATATCAATAAAAGGTTTACCTTTTACAGTCAAAGCTAAAGATTTAAACATCCCTTTTGGACCACAAGCGTATAGACTTAAAAACTCTCGCTCATCGTCGATCAGCTCCTTCAATTGCTCATCCACTCTACCTTTAAATCCCCTTGACCCATCCTCGGTAGTAACAAAAACTCTGTACCCCAAATTTTTAAATTCCTTCTCGTATAAAACATCCTCCTTCGTCCTCCCTCCTAATATAACTATCTTAAAAAAATCTTGGCTAATTAATCTTTTACCTAAAAAATATAAAGGAGCTACTCCCATACCTCCGGCAATCAATATATATTTACCCTTCCCTTTAAGACTAAAACCTTTACCTAATGGACCCAATATATCTAACAATTCCCCTTTCTTATAGTTAGCTAATCTACGAGTAGCTATACCTTTTATTTTAAATAGAACATAAATATTTTTACCCTCTACATTATGAATACTAAATGGTCTTCTTAGAAGTGTATCTTTTATTTTTATATGGAGGAATTGGCCGGGATGAGCTTCTTTTTCTATATAAGGGGATACAAAGGAAATAAGATACACATCTTTTTTTATTTGCCTTATATTATCAACTTTAACCTTTAACAAGCGCATTGTATTCTGTTCTTTTATTTTCCTTCACTAAAGGAACCCTGTTTATTAAAACACCTTCCATTAACCCTCGTAGAGAGTTACCTAAAAAAAATTTTTCTGCCTCTAAAATATCCTTGGGATAAAGCACCTTTTCTTTAGCTTGCTTACTCTTTAAAAGATATTCACGGAAAACACCGGGTAAAAGACCACATTCTAGTTTGGGAGTATAAAGTTCCCCCTTTATAAGCAGGAAAATATTAGTGAATGTTCCTTCGGTAAGCTGGCTATATTCGTTGGTAAAAATTACTTCGCTAAATCCCTGTTTACGAGCAATTTCTATTTCCTTATCGTAAATATCACGTAAAGTGGTCTTATGATAAAGGTAGCGATTCTTAGAATTTACTCTATTTTTACTTAATTTTACTTTTATGGGTAAATTTATGTCGGAAAGAAGAGAATATTCTATATATAATTTCCCTCTTCTATCCATAAGTAAACGGAATTTATACTTATCGTGGTAATCAAAATTTTTCTCTAATAAAAAAAGTTTACGTTTAATCTCATCTCTGCTAAAAGGTATATCAAAATATCTACAAGAATTTTCTAACCTTGATAGATGTAGGTTAAGCAAATAAAAATTTTCCTTCTCCCAAAGTATCGTCTCAATAAGAAAAAATTCGCGAAAATCTTCTGTTAAGAACTGTGCTTTTAAAATTGCTTCCTTATACTCCTTTTTGTCTATAGAATCATAAACTACCCCTCCACCTATACCTAAACTGCCTTTACCATCTTTATCAATATGGATGGTTCTTATGGCTACGTTAAAACAAGCTTCCCTATTAGGGGAAATATATCCAATCGCTCCTGTATACACCCCTCTTGGCTCTTTTTCCAATTGGTAAATTATCTGCATAGTTCTTACTTTAGGAGCTCCCGTAACTGAACCAGAAGGAAATATTGCTTTTATGATATTTTGAAAATTTAAGGTTGACTTAAGAGATGCTTGTATAGTAGAGGTCATTTGGAACACAGTAAAATACTTTTCTATAGTAAAAAGTTCTTTTACTTTAACACCACCTTTTTTAGCTATCTTACCCAAATCGTTTCTTAACAAATCAACGATCATTAAATTCTCCGCTCTGTTTTTCTCGCTCATCTTAAGTAATCTTTCCTTTAATTTATCCTCTTGTAAGAACCGTCCACGTTCAATCGTTCCCTTCATTGGTTTAGTTATGATTCTATTTTTTTCCCAACGAAAAAAAAGTTCAGGAGAAAAGGAAAGGATATAATCACTATTCGTTCTAATAAATGCGGAATAAGAAGTTGGCTGAGTATTTCTAAGATGGGAATATAAATCTATGGGATTACCTTTAAAATCAAATTTTAATTTAAATGTGAAATTTACCTGATAAGTTTCCCCTTCTTTTAAATATCTTTTAATTCTCTGAATAGAAGAGACATATTCTTCCTCTTCAATATTGGGAGACAAGTTAGTAATAAAATACGGAGAACCTAATTTTTTAAAAGGGCAAAAATCTTTTTGATATGGATGATTAATTATCTTAGGGGATTTAAAAACACCTAACCAAACTAAAGGAGAATCTTCTCGCTTTAAAAAATTAAATAACCTTTCCTCTAAGGTGTATCCAAACTCATAACAGAAATATCCAGCAAGCCAGAAACCTCTCTTAAGGTAATCATCTATCTTTTTAAATAATTGTTCAAAATCATCATAGGCTCTATACGCTAAAATATCATAACAAGAATCAAAAACAAACGAACGGTGATTATCCTTATCTTTTTGTATCGTATCTAAAAAAACGTAAGGAGAATTGAAATTTTTTATTTCCCAAGGTAACTCCATCTAAATATTTTCTATTTAAAAATAACCTTACGAAAAACACAAAAAACAGCAGCCAAAATAAATAATGATGCCCAAAGGTAATCTTTCTTAATTCCTTCCTTCAAATAGAAAATAGAGAAGGGAATAAAAACTGACAAGGTTATTGCTTCTTGAAGAATTTTAAGTTGACCTACATTCATAACTTGGTGCCCTATCCTATTTGCTGGCACCTGAATAAGATATTCAAAAAAGCAATACCCCAGCTAATTATTGCTGCTACTAACCAGGGGTTACTTTTTAAATTTTTCAAATGCCCATACCAAGCTAAAGTCATAAAAACATTACTACAAATTAACATCAATGCTGTAATCAATACTCTATACATAATTATCCTTTCCCTTTTTACTTTTGGCAATTAGGACAAAAGTAAGTTCCTCTTCCACTAATGGTTTTACGTTTAATCGGTGTTTTACATCTAAAACAGGGTTTATTTTCTCTTTGATAAACTTTTAAAAAAGGAACATAATTACCCTCTTGTCCATCTATCTGTCTATAGGTATCTACGGAGGAACCTTTTTTGTCTATTGCTTCCTTTAATATTGATATAAGGCAATCGTAAAGTTTGTTTAACTCCTTAGTTTCTAACCTCTGGGTACTTCGTTCAGGATGTATACCTGCACAAAATAAAGATTCTTGAGCATAGACATTGCCTACACCAGCGAGGAAATTTTGGTCCATTAAAAGTGGTTTTATCTTTGTTTTTTTATCTTTAAAAAGGCCAATAAACTCCTCCCTTTTAATTTCTAATGGCTCAGGTCCCATCTCTTGAATTATAGGTAGATTTTGCCAATTCTCTACCAATCTTATTTCTCCCAACATTCTTTGATCGCAGAAATTAAGCATCTCTTTATGGGAAAACTTAAAAATTACTCTTGCCAATTTTTCCTCTTTCTCTCCGAAGATAAGCCAACCACTTATTCTTAAATGGATAATAAGAAATAAATCTTTACTTAGTTTAACAATTAACACTTTACCTCTGCGAAAAATATCATTTACCGTTTTGCCTTCTACATTTAAGATAAATTCCTCGGGTTTTATCTCTTTAAGAACCCTTTTATCCTTAACCAAAACCTTTACAATCTTCTTATTCAAAATATTTTCTCTTAACTGTAACTTAATTGTCTCTACCTCAGGCAACTCGGGCATAATTGATACCTCCTTTATCCAGAAAGCACCTTTACATAAACTTTTCTCTCCCTCGGCCCATCAAATTCACAGAAGTATATCCCTTGCCATCTACCTAAAACTAATCTTTTATCCTTTACAATCAAAGATAAACTACTACCAAAAATAGATGCCTTTATATGAGAATCAGCGTTACCTTCTAAGTGAAGGTAACGCTCTCTATAAGGGATTAATCTACCTATGTGATTTATTATATCCTCTCTTACCGAAGGGTCAGCGTTTTCGTTTATAGTTAAACCTGCTGTAGTATGGGGAGAAAAAATTATACATATACCTTCTTTTATCTCTTTTTCCCTAATCACTCTTTCTATCTGATAAGTAATATCTATAAATTCTGTTCTTTTAGTAGAACTTATATTTATTGTTACCATTTATTTTTCTTACCCTTTCAAGTTTACTTATAATTCTCTCACAAGCATCGGGATAAATAAGATTGGCACTGCCAACCTCTACAGCTTTTGCTCCTACCCTTAAATAATCCAAAACATCTCTATAATCCATTACTCCCCCACAAGCAATAACCGGTATTTTTAGTAGAGGGGTAATTTCTCGCACGCATCTTAAAGCAATAGGCTTAATACAAGGTCCACTTAAGCCGCCATAGATATTACCTAAACAAGGCTCATTCTTATTCTCCTCTATTGCCATGGCGGGAAGAGTATTTATCAAAACAACTGCATCTATACCAGCTAACTGTAAGGATAAGGTTATCTCTTTTAGTTGCAGAGTATAAGAGAGTTTAGCGAGCAATAATTTCTTAGTTAACTTCCTTAAAGTTGAACATATTTTAAAAACTCTATTTTTATAAGCGGAGATGATTTCTCCTTTCAAATTAGGACAAGAAAAATTAAGTTCGAAGCCAGCAATCCTCTCTTTTTCTAAACCTTTAATAAGTTCTATCCACTCCTTTAATTTTTCTCCGTATATACTAACAAATACCTTTGTCTTTACACGAGCAAAGAAATCAGAATATTTCTTTTTAAAAACTTCTAAACCTGGATTTTCTAAACCTATGGAGTTTAAAATCCCAAATCCTAAATCGTATATTCGTGGTGGGGTATTCCCTTCTTTCGGCATTAAAGTTATGGTCTTAGTAACGAAGGCTCCCAGCTTATTAATATCAAAAAAATCAATCATCTCTTTACCATAACCAAATGTGCCAGAAGCAGCAATAATGGGGTTCTTTAAAATTACATTTCCTATTCTACACCGCATATTTATTGTATTTAAGAAATTCTGTTAAGATTTTATCTTTGCCTCTAAGTATTGTCAACTTTTATTACTACGATTATCAATAACTATCACCCATTCACCTTTTAAACAATCACTTTTGATGTATCTTTCAATATCGTTCATATTTGCCCTTATCGTCTCTTCATAAATTTTAGTCATCTCTTTAACCAAAGTCACTCTTTTATCTTTAAAATAATCTTTAAGCTGATTAACTGTGGCAATTAATCTATGGGGAGACTCAAAGATAACAATAGTTGCTTCTACTAATGCTAACATCTCTAACTCTTTTTTTCGTTTACTTTTCTTAAAAGGCAAAAAACCAACGAATAAGAATCTATCCGAAGGCAATCCACTTAAAACTATAGCATTGGTAACCGCACTTGGCCCAGGGATAGATGTGAAAGGGATTTTTTCCTCAATACAAGTTCTCAAAAGATTGTATCCCGGGTCAGAAATAGTTGGTGTGCCTGCATTAGAAATTAAAGCTACATCCTTACCCGATTTAAGTAAGGGTATTAACTTTGGGGTTATTCTCTTTTCGTTATGTTCGTAAAAGCTTTTAGCAACCTTGTTTATCCTATAGTGGCTAAGAAGAACTCTTGCTTGACGTGTATCCTCAGCTAAAATAATATCTACTTTCCTTAATACTCTTAATGCTCTTAGAGTGATATCCTCTAAATTACCTATGGGAGTTGCTATAACGTATAGCATTATTCCACAGTTACTGACTTAGCCAAATTGCGTGGCTGGTCTATTTCGCATCCCAAATTTTTAGCTACAAAGTAAGCAAAAAGCTGTAGAGGGATCGCTACTACAAGTGGACTTATATCAGTTATTCTAAAATTTGGTATAGTAATTATCTCATCCATTAACCTCGCCTCATCTTCGTTCAGGTCGTTAACTACTCCTAATACTTTTCCCTTTCTTGCTTTTATCTCTTGCACGTTAGAAATCATCTTAGAGTAAAGCTCATCCTTTATAGCAATGCAAACTACTGCTCGATATTCATCTATAAGAGCTATCGGGCCATGCTTCATCTCACCGGCAGGGTAACCTTCGGCAGGAATATAAGAAATCTCTTTTAACTTCAGTGCTCCTTCTAATGCGGAAGGATAATTTATCCCTCTTCCTAAAAAAAGGAAACAACCAAAACGAGAGAATTTATTGGCAATCTTTTCAATTTCATTGGTTCTCTCCAAAACCTCCTTCTGATATAGAGAGACATTTTTTAATTCTTTGAGGAAATTAGTAAAACTATTTTTATTCATAATATTTTTTACCCTTGCCAAATAGAGAGAAAATAGTAATAGACTGAATACCTGAGCTGTGTAGGCTTTAGTAGAAGCTACCCCTATTTCTGGTCCGGCAAGCGTAGAAATTAAACCATCGCTCTCTTTAGTAAGAGTAGAACCTAAAACATTGCAGATACCAAGAACTTTTACTCCCTTTCTTTTTGCCTCTCTTACTGCTGCTAAAGTATCGGCTGTTTCTCCTGACTGTGATATAGCTAACACTAAATCCTTAGATGAAAATTTTATCTTTCTATACCTTGCCTCAGAAGAAACATCTATTTCCACATCTACTCCCACATATTTTTCTAAAAGATACTTTCCTACAAAACCCGCATGGTAAGCTGTTCCACAAGCAAAAATAAATATTTTATTTATCTCTTTCAATTTAGTTAAGGGTAAATTTAAATCTTTAAAGTTTATCTCCTCATCTTTAACATAAAAGTTAATTAGCCTCTCCATAACTTTTGGCTGTTCAAATATTTCCTTTAACATAAAATGACTGTAGTTTTTCTTAGAAATTGCCATCTGATGTAGTTCTACTTTTTCTTTTTTTAGTTTGCGATGTTTACCATTAAAATCAAATATACTATAGCGATTATCCTCTAAGACTCCTAAAGATTCATCCTCTATATTAATCAACTCTTTAGTAAAGGGGACTATCGCTGGGATATCGGAAGTCAATAGGAACCCTTCTTCTAAGATACCTAAAATCAAAGGGGAATCCTTCTTTGCAAATAATAGTTTATGATTATTCTTTCTAAACAATACGATGGCGAAACTACCTTCTAACTCTTCCACCGTATGAATTAAAGCTTCAAAAATATCCTCTTTTTTATTGAACTCTTCTAATAGATGGGGTATTACCTCAGTATCCGTTTGAGAGATAAACTTATGCCCTTTTCTTATTAACCTGTCTCTTAGGGTAGCATAATTTTCAATTATCCCGTTGTGAACTACAAAAATTTCTTTACAACAATCAAAATGAGGATGGGAATTCAGGTGGTTAGGAACTCCGTGTGTTGCCCAACGAGTATGTGCTATTCCTAAAGAAAATTTCTGTTCTTTTAATCTTGCCTTTAGATTTTCTATTTTACCTTTACTTTTTTGTAGAAAAACTCCTCTATTTTTAGCGACAGCTACTCCACAGGAATCATAACCTCTATACTCTAAATATTTTAAAGTATCTACTAAAAAATGGATATTTTTTTCCTTACCAATATAACCAACTATTCCACACATATTTATAAATTAAAATAACCCCATATTCTTTTATTGGTAAAATATAAAATTAATATCCCTGGATATAAAATATGTAAAAATAGATGTTTAAAAATCGCTGGGTTTATCAAAATGATTAAAAATACAAAAATTATCCAGAAAAAAGAAAAATAAACTGTAAGTTTATATCCCCATCTTTTTCTAAGAAGAATCCCTAACCCACTTAGTAAAAATATAAAAGATAAAAAAATATTAAAAATGTTGGCTGCGCGTAACTGTGGATAGGTTAGCTGGGGAAGGGATTTTTTTAACAGTATCTCATTTATCTGAATTAAGTGATCTGTTTTTAAGTTAAATAGTGTGTATATATTAACGAAAAAATTAAATAGACCGAAGAAAAGAAAATTTATCCAACCTAAAATCAAAATACCCACTGGCTTTCTCATAAAAATAAACCGACCCCAACCGGATTTGAACCGGTGCCGTGGGCTCGAAAGGCCCATGTCCTAACCGGGCTAGACGATGGGGTCGAAAGAGATTTTATTATACAATTTAATATGAATATTGCAACTATCTTTTAAGCTAATCAGGTATAATTCTTGATATAGAAGAAAGCTTATCCCCGCTATCTAAGTTTATTATCTTCACTCCTTGAGTAGAACGTTTGGTCTCCCTTATATCCTTAACCTTTACTCTAATCAATACTCCCTTCTGGGTGATACACATTATCTCATCCTCTTCCGAGACCAAACATACCTTTTTAACTTCACCTATTTTCTCAGAAAGTTTTATATTTTTAATTCCCTTACCTCCTCTAGATTGTAGGCGATATTCCTCCACACTTGTTCTTTTAGCAAATCCTTTCTCGGTAGCAGTAAGTAGGTAAACATCTGATTTCTTTAAACTCACCTCTAACAAAACCATACTTACCACTGTATCTTGTTTATGTAGCCTTACCCCTCTAACCCCTCGAGATTGTCTACCTGTTGGTCTAATCTCTTTTAAGGTAAAACGTATCGCAAACCCTTTGTTAGTAGATAAAATAACTTCATCTTTCTCTCCCCCTAAACCAGTTCCTATTAACTGGTCGTTTTTATCCAAAGATATAGCGATTATCCCATTTTTTCTTATGTTGGAGAATAAATCTAAACGACAACGTTTAATCAATCCTTCTTTAGTAGCCATAACGATGAACTGATTAGAATCAAATTCTTTTATTCCCAATACAGTAGTTATTTTTTCCTCTCCACTTAAACTTAAAAGATTAACTATTGCTCTACCACGCGATACCCTTGAACCTAAAGGAATCTCGTAAGTCTTAAGAGGGTAAGCTTTACCTTGGTTAGTAAAGATTAAAAGTGTATCTTTACTAGAAGCTACAAAAAGGTGTTCAACAAAATCTTCCTCCTTAGTATCAATTGCTGTCACACCTCTCCCCCCTCTACCTTGACGGCGATAACCACTTGCCGGCTGTCTCTTTATATAACCCGAACCTGTTATAGTAACTACCATATCTTCTTCAACTATTAAATCCTCTATCTCTATCTCTTCTTTTTGAGCAACTATCTCTGTGCGACGGGGATCAGCAAATTTATTTATTAGAGTTTCTAACTCTTCCTTTATGAGTTCCTCCTGCTTCTTTTCCGAAGAAAGAATAAGGTTTAAATACTCTATCTTCTTAATTAATTCCAAATACTCCTCATCTATCTTTTTTCTTTCCAAAGCACACAATCTTTGTAACTGCATCTCTAATATACTCTGTGCCTGGATCTCGGTAAGAGAAAATTTTTTTATTAATTCTGATTTTGCCTCTTCGGGGGTTTTTGATTTTTTAATAAGTTCAATCACTTTATCTAAAAATTTTAAAGCAATTTTTAATCCTTCTAAAATATGAGCACGTCGTTGAGCTTTATTAAGTTCAAATCTTGACCTTCTAACAATAATTTCTTTACGAAATCTAATATGATGATTCAAAATTTCTTTAAGGTTAAGTATCTCTGGTCTCTGATTAACCAAAGCTAAAAAGATAACACCAAAGGTCACCTCTAAATTGGTATGTTTGTACAGTTGATTAAGAATGATCTCCGGTTGAACCTCTCGTTTCAGTTCTAAAACGATACGTATCCCTTCTTTATCCGACTCATCTCTTAAGTCGGTTATCCCTTCAATCTTTTTATTGTTTATAAGATTGGCTATAGATTCTATGAGATTAGCTTTATTTAGCTGATAAGGTATTTCGTTAATTATTATTTGTACACGATTCTTTTCTCTCTCTATAGTAGCCTTTGCTCTTAAGGTCAATTTACCTTTACCCTCTTCGTATGCTTTTAAAATATCAGCTTTTCCGCAAATTACTCCCCCTGTAGGAAAATCGGGCCCTTTAATAATCTTATGCAGTTCTTTTATGGTTGCCTGAGGATTATCTAAGAGGTATATTATACCTCTACACACCTCTTCTAAATTATGGGGAGGAACATTAGTTGCCATTCCTACGGCTATACCACTGGCACCATTTATTAAAAAGTTGGGAATAACTGAAGGTAAAATTTCTGGTTCGGTTAAAGAATTATCAAAATTAGGGGAAAAATTCACTGTATCCTTCTCTATATCTTGAAGGATGTAATCGCTGATAGCAGTTAATCTTGCCTCTGTATACCTCATCGCTGCTGGTGGGTCCCCATCTATAGAGCCGAAATTACCTTGAGCATCTATTAAGGGATAACGCAAAGAAAACGTCTGTCCCATTCTAACCAGAGCTTCATAAACCGCTGCATCCCCGTGAGGGTGGAATTTACCCAATGTTTCTCCTACAATACGAGCGCATTTTTTATGGGGTTGATTGTGTCTTAAATGTAGCTCGTCCATAACATAAAGGATACGCCTCTGAACCGGCTTTAAACCATCCCTTATGTCAGGCAAGGCTCTTCCCACAATAACGCTCATTGAGTATGAAAGATAAGAATCTTTCATCTCTTCTTCCAAATAGCGGGGAACGATTTTTTCTTTCACCACACCTTCCTGCATAAAATAATCCTCTCTTTTACCTCTCTATTCCACCCGCCGGGTGGAATAGGTCTATATTTATATATCCAGGTTTTTAACTTCGTGAGCGTGTTTTTGAATAAATTCTCTTCTTGATTCCGGATTCTCTCCCATTAAAAGAGTAAAAATAGTATCCGCTTCCACAGCATCTTCCAAAGTAACTTGAAGAAGACTTCGTTTACTTATATTCATAGTGCTTTCCCAAAGTTGTGAAGGATTCATTTCTCCTAAACCTTTGTAACGTTGAATATGTAATCCTTGGGTGGCTTCTTTTTTTACAGTTCTTAAAACTTCCTCTAAACTTTTTACTACCGTTTCTTTATCTGTCTCTTCATTTTTTAAAATAAACTTATCTTTATCGCTAGGTAAATAATATTTTAAACTTATATTTAATTTATTTAACTCCTTCTCTATCTCTCCTATACGATAAGACTCAAATATCTCTACTATATCTAATTCCTCCTCTTCTCCGTATTGAGATAATTCTTCATCTTCAAAAGCAAAAATAATCTTATTATTAGGTAAAGTGACTCTATAGAGGGGAAATTTCTTTTTTTTAGAAGAGTATGCCTCTAAATAGTCCTTTAACGCTATTCCTTTTCGTTCTAATACTAAACTTAACTTTTCAAACTCGATTAGATGATTTATAATATTTTCAAAATCTTTTTTAGAAAACGCCTCTTTTTCTTTCTTTTCTATAACAAAAAGAGTAATTATCTTTGCTCCCCGTTTTAAAATTATTTCATTCATCTCTTGCTCAGTATGTATATACTCTTCCCAATCCTTCCCGCGAATACGATAAAGTGGTGGCTGAGCAATATATATGTGTCCGTTCTCAATTAATTGGGGAAACTGGCGATAAAAAAAGGTCAAAAGAAGTGTGCGAATATGTGAACCATCTACATCGGCATCAGCCATAAGGATTATCTTGTTATACCTTAACTTACTAATATCAAAATCTTCTCCTATACCTGTCCCTAAGGCAGAAATTATTGTTTTAATCTCTTCGTTACTAAGCACCTTGTCTAAACGAGCTTTCTCTACATTAATTATCTTACCTTTTATCGGTAAAATTGCCTGAAAAGTTCTATCTCTACCTTGCTTTGCCGAACCACCCGCTGATTCGCCTTCTACGATAAATAACTCCGTCCGTAAAGGATCTTTCTCTGAACAGTCAGCTAATTTACCGGGTAAATTAGAAGAATCTAAAGCTCCTTTCCTACGGGTTAGCTCTCTTGCTTTTCGTGCTGCCTCTCTTGCTCTTGCTGCTAATATCACCTTGTCTACAATTCTATTTGCTAAAGAAGGATTCTCCTCAAAGAAGGATGACAACTCCTCGAACACTACAGAAGTAGTTAATCCCTCTATTTCTGAGTTACCTAACTTTGTTTTTGTTTGCCCCTCAAATTGAGGATTAGGTAATTTTACACTAATAACTGCACATAACCCTTCTCTAATATCATCTCCTGATACGGAAGAAATATCCTTTAAAAGATTCTTATTCTTAGCATACTGGTTGATCGCTCTGGTAAGAGCGGTTTTAAAACCGGTAAGATGTGTTCCTCCTTCAACAGTATTTATGTTATTAGCAAAAGAAAATATATTATCTTTGTAACCATCGTTATACTGAAGGGCGCCTTCTATAATAACACTGTCTTTCTCTTTAGAAAAACTTATTATCTTATGTAAAGTTTGTTTATTTTGGTTCAAATACTCAATAAAGGAAACTAATCCTCCTTTAAATTTAAAAACACTCTCTTTCTCATTTATCTCATCTATGAGAGTGATTTCCAAATTTTTATTTAAAAAAGCAATTTCTCTTAATCGAGAAGCAAGAATATCAAAGGAAAAGTCTGTTTTGGGAAATATAGTTTTATCGGGCTTAAAAGTAATTTTTGTTCCTGTATTTTTTGCTTTACCAATAATCTTTAACTGGGTAACCGATTTACCTCTTTCGTATCTCTGATGGTATATACGATTATCTCTTTTTACCTCTACTTCCAACCATTCACTTAGAGCGTTAACAACACTAACTCCTACGCCATGTAGACCACCAGCTACCTTGTATATCCGATGGTCAAATTTTCCTCCCGCATGGAGAGTAGTTAATACTACTTCCACAGCTGGCTTTTTCTCTGTCTTGTGTATATCTACAGGTATCCCCCTCCCATTATCTTCTACCGACACGCTACCATCGGTTAATAAAATAACTTTTATCTTATCGCAAAATCCCGCGCTCGCTTCATCCACAGAATTATCTATAACTTCGTATACTAAATGATGTAAACCCCTTGTAGAGGTATCACCTATATACATAGCGGGCCGCATTCTTACTGCTTCTATACCTTCTAAAACTTGAATTGTAGTGGCATCGTATTTTTCTATAGCTTTTTCCATAATTATAATTTTATTTTTATTTTTTCTATATAAGGTATTTTTTCTTTAATCTTATTTAAAATTTTTTCTTTTAACAAATTTAGTTGGAATTTTACCACTGAGGAATCAACGGTTAAAATCAAATTTTTTTTATATAATTTTATATCGAGCAAATGCTGCTTTATATTTTTATCTAATAAATCTTTAAATAATCCACGTATATTTTCTTTTTCTAATAATTCTTTTTCTTTATTAATTAAAAAATCTTTTATTATATTTTTAATTGGGACAGTCACATTAGGTCCTCATAGGTAGGGCAAGGTATAAAAAATCATCTTTTCTTATTACTGCTGGTTTTTCCGCTTCGGTAAATTCTAAATTAACCACGTCATCATCAAGATTCTTTAAAACATCTATAATATACTGGGGATTAAACGCTATCTTTAAAGATTTTCCTTGATATTCACAAGGAACGACCTCTTTAAATTCTCCCAACTGAGGAGAGGTTTTATAAATGATCAATTCATTTTTCTTTATATCAAAAATAACACCTTGTGATTGCTGAATAGTAAGTAAGGATGCTCTCTTTAAAGATGAAAGAAAATCTATGCGGTCAATGGTTAAATTGTTACCTTGAGGAATAGATATGTATTTATCATAATCAATGAATTCTCCGGCAATCGGTCTAACGATAATTTGAGAATTTTTTAAATCTAATCCTATATTATTTTTTTCTTGAAATAAAAATATGTCACTATCTCTATCTTTGATTAGTTTCTGTATTTCTATTATAGCTCTTATTGGTAAAATAAAGCTTATCTTTGTTTTTAACTCTGATTGTTGAGATGGTAAATTCTTTTTAACAAACGATAACCTTTTTCCATCAGTAGCTACCCCAATGATGTAGTCTTCAAAAATTTCAAAAAAAACACCATTCAATACATAGTTTGACGTTTCTGGTTCTACACTAAAAGATGTAAGTTGGATTATATTGTTTAACTTTTGTGGATCTAATCTAATTAAAAAAAGTTCCTTACTTAAGTTTATTTGAGGAAAATCATTACTATCCAAAGTATTTAGCTTAAACTCAATATTTTCACAATTTATTAAAAGATTATTTTCAATTAACTCTAAGGTTATATCTTTTTCCGGTAACTCTCTTATTATGGAAATAAATCTTTTCATTGGTATAAGAACTCTTCCTGAAGTTATAATATTAGCTTCAATAAATGAGATAATTGTTATATCTAAATCAGTAACCGTTAATTTTAATTTTTCTTGATAAGTTTCTATTAGGACACTATTTAAAATAGGAAAATTAGGTTTAGTTGTAGTTGGTCCTAATATTCTACTTAATTCTTCTAATAATACTTTTTGTTTTAATATAATTTTCATAGTAGTAATAGTATAGTTTAAAAATTATAATATTTTATCAAAATAATTATTAAAATAAAATACATTTTTTAAAAAAACAAATTAGCGTAAACTCTTAATTTCCTGTGTAATGCTGTTAATAATATTTTTAACCCTTACATCTTTTTTTAAAATTTCTTGTAATTTTTTTGTAGCATAAAGAATAGTTGTATGATGTTTAGCTCCTAAAAAGTTACCAATTTCTGGTAAAGATAAATCAGTTAACTCTCTTATTAAGTACATAACAATCTGTCTTGGTAAAATAAGGCTTTTATTTCTTTTATTACTTTTTAAATCCGAAGGGGAAATATTATAACTCTCAGCAACTTTTTCTAAAATTATCTCAGGGGTAATCTTTTTAGCAATCTCTTTAACCATATCTTTAAGAATATATTTAGCTAAATCCAAATTTATTTCTTTATTTTCAATTAAAGAATAGGCAATAATTCTTACTAAAGCTCCCTCTAATTCTCTAATATTGGTATTAATTTTTTGAGCAATAAAATTTATAACTTCAGTATCTATTTTAATAGGTTCCTTTTCTAATTTTTTCTTTAAAATTGCTACTCTTGTTTCAAAATCAGGAGGTTGAATATCCACAACTAACCCCCAACTAAATCTTGAAACTAACCTTTCCTCTAACTTAGGTATCTCTCTTGGCGGTCTGTCCGAAGAAATTACGATTTGTTTATGGTCATCGTATAAAACATTAAAAGTATGAAAAAATTCTTCTTGTATAGCTTCTTTTCCCGAAAGGAACTGAATATCATCAATTAAAAGTAAATCTACTTCTCTATATCTTTGTCTAAACTTATGAGTACTTCTATTTTGAATAGAAAGGATAAGTTCATTAGTAAAATTCTCTGAGGAAATGTACTTCACTTTTAGTTGAGAATTTTTACCTATAATGCAATGAGCGATTGCTTGCATAATATGGGTTTTTCCCAAACCCACTCCTCCGTATATAAATAAAGGATTATAAGCTTTTCCCGGAGCATTAGCTACAGCATTACTTGCCGCGTAAGCCATTCTATTAGAAGCACCTATAACAAAATTTTCAAAAGTGAAACGGGGATTAAGTTTTAAAGAATCCAAAGGTTCCTCTTGAAAATTTTTACCAATACCTTGAACTATTCTGTTCGCTCTTTTTTTTAGTAAATTAGGGTTAACCTCAAATACAATATTTAATTCCTTTTGGGAGAGGTCTTTAAAAGCTTTTTTTATTTGGGAAAGATAGTTAGATTCCAGCCAGTTTTTAAAAAAAATGTCAGGCGTTTCTAAAATAATAGTATTCTCTTGACAATTTTTAAGTTGTAAAGGAGCAATCCAGGTATCAAAAGATATCTTGCCTAAGGAATTTTTAAGATACTCTCTACATTTTTGCCACAATTCTTCCATAACAATTCACAAAATTCACAAGATATTCACAAATGAATTTCTCATATAATAAATTCTCTATTATAGATATTTTCTTACTTTCTGCTTAACTAAACCTTTTTCTATCCTTAATTATACCTTAATAAAAGCAAGTTGCCAACAATTTTATTGACACAAGTAAAAACTCTGTTAAAATTATTCTCTATGAAAAAAAATATAAAGACACCTACAAAATTGAAAGGTAAAAGAAAACACGGATTTAGAAAACGTATGTCCACACATAGTGGGAGAAAGATCATTAATCGTAGAAGGCAAAAGGGCAGAAAAAAACTTGCCGTATGAAGAAATTGGCTCTTTTTTTCATTAGAGCATACCGTGGATTATCCTTTATCTTTCCCTTGAGTTGTAAATTTTACCCTTCTTGTTCTCGGTTTGCTGAACAAGCTTTTGTTCAATACGCATTTTTTATTGCCCTAAGAAAAGTAATAAAAAGATTGGTAAAATGTAATTGGTTCTCTAAAGGAGGAGTAGATTTTCTAAATTAAAAATGGAAAAAAGGATAATTAAATTTTTTATCGTAACTCTCTTATTCTTAATAACTTACACATATTTTGTCTCAAAATTTTTTCCTCAACATACCCCTCCGTCTATTCCTTCTTCCCAACTTATTAGTAAAGAATCAAGTGAAGAAGATTTAACTTCAATTAATCAGCCTTTAGAAAAAATAGAAGTTGATAAATTTATCGTAAGTATTTGTCTTACAGGAGGTTATATAAAAAATTTATTTATTAAAGAGTATAATGAAGAGCTCAATTTTCAAGATATTGGGTTGATTTTAGGTGATAAAGAGGAATTTTCTTTAAAGAGACCCTCTTCTAATGTAATTGTCTTAGAAAATAAAAATTTAGGTATTAAAAAAATATGGGAGTTTAATGATTATATTGTAAAAATGAAAATAGATTCACCTTCTAATGAGAAAATTTCGCTTTTTTCTCTAATTTTATCTTTAGATGGATTAGAGCAGAGATATCAAGAAATTTTATATAAGGAAAAAAACAAAAATATTATAAGAATAGCAGCTGGTAAAATAAGAAAATTAGATAAAAATAATTTAGAAATATTAGGTGGAAGAGATAGATATTATACATTAGTTTTATTTAATGGGGTATATGATACGGTTATTAACCGTATCAACAAAAAAATTAATTTATCTACAGACATAAAAGAAATTGAATGGGTTTTCTATGTTGGTCCACAACTGTCAAAAGAATTAGCCAAATATAATTTAGAAGAAATCATAAATTATGGTTTTTTTCATGATATAGGTATGGTGATTGTTAAAATTTTTTATTTTATAAATTATTTTGTTAAAAATTGGGGATTAAGTATTATTCTTCTTTCTATAATTATTTATATTATCCTCTTCCCCTTCACTTTTAAAAGCACAAAAGCAATGAAAAAAATGCAAGAATTACAACCGCTTATAGAGGAAATAAGAGAAAAATATAAAGATTCTCCTCAAAAATTAAATAAAGAAATATTAGAAATATATAAAAAAAATAAAATTAACCCCTTAGGAGGTTGCTTACCTTTACTTTTCCAGTTTCCTATACTTTTCGCTATTTATCAAGTATTTTTGCGCCTAATAGAATTAAAAGGAGTTAAATTTCTCTGGATAGAGGATTTAACTCTTCCTGACCGAGCCTTTGAATTACCATTTAAATTACCTTTTCTGGGCAATTATATTAATTTACTACCGCTTATTATTATAGGACTCACTTATTTTCAACAAAAACTTACTACTCCCCAAAGCACTTCGTCTGAACAAACATCAATGGGTATTATTTTTATGATTTTAATAGGAGTTATTTTTTATAATTTCCCCTCTTGCATAGTAATTTATTGGCTTACTCAGAATTTATTGACCCTAATATATCAGTATAGAGTATCAAAAATTAAAAAGGTAACCGTTTAAAACCGTATCATAAGCAAATTTTTAAAAGTTTTCACGTGAAAACTTTTAAAAAAAGTTAATATTTTCAATACTTTTAAGCAAATTATTTAAAAATTATAAACAAAACTTTCTCTTCAAATTTTAAGACATAAATAACGCCGCAGAAATCTTTCTTGACAAAACAGAACAATTTTTATAAAATAAAATTGTTTTCACGTGAAAACTTTTAGAAAAAGCTTTATTTTATGAGTAAAATTATCGGTATATGTAATCAAAAAGGAGGGACAGGCAAGACTACCACAGCGATAAATTTAAGTTCTTATTTAGGTTTAGCAGGTAAGGAAACTTTGCTTGTAGATATGGACCCTCAGGGAAATGCTACGAGCGGAATAGGAATAGATACGGTTCATAATTCCTTTTTATCTATTTACTCTTTGTTAATGGAGGAAACTCATTATGAGGAGGTTATAATTTCTACTAATTGGCCACATCTTTCCCTTATACCTTCAGAGATTTCTCTTACAGGAGCAGAGATTGAATTAGTTAATATCCCCGAAAGAGAGAAAAAACTAAAGTATGTTATAGATAAACTAAAAGAGCAATATGCTTATATTATAATTGATGTCCCTCCTTCTTTAGGTTTACTTACTATAAATGTGCTTTGTGCTGTGGATTCTGTAATTGTTCCTATTCAATGTGAGTATTACGCTTTGGAAGGGATGTCCAAGTTATTAAATACAATTAAATTAGTAAGAGAAAGATTAAATTCAAATTTAGAAATAGAAGGGATACTTCTTACAATGGCTGATTTTCGCACAAGATTAACTCTTCAAGTAATTGAGGAGGTAAAAAATTTTTTTAAAAATAAAACTTTTAATACCATAATCCCTCGGAATATAAAATTAGCAGAAGCACCAAGTTTTGGTAAACCAATATTTTTTTATGACCCATTTTGTGTAGGAGCAAAAGCTTATATGAATTTAGGTGAAGAGATTTTGAAAGAGAAAATTGATATTTTACTACATTTACAAGAGGTACATAGTTAATATGGAAAGAAAAGTGTTAGGTAGAGGATTAGAAGCGCTTATACCTAAAAATTTTAAGGAAAGTCAACTTACCCAAGATTATATTTATGCCCCTTTAAATAAAATAAGAGGGGGGAAATACCAACCTCGTCAGGATATTGACCAGAAAGATTTAGAGAAGTTAGCGCAATCTATAAAAGAAAAAGGATTTATTCAACCAATTGTAGTAAGAAAAATAGGAGAAGAATTAGAGATAGTAGCTGGTTACAGAAGATATTGTGCAGCTAAATTATTAGGAATAGAAGAAGTTCCTGTAATATTAAGGGAATTAGATGATAAAGATACATTCATATTAGCAATTCTGGAAAACCTTCAAAGAGAAGATTTAAATCCTATAGAAGAGGCTTTAGCATTTAAAAGATTAATTGATGAATTTGGGTTCACCCTAGAGGCTATTGGTAAAGTAGTAAGTAAGGATAAAAGTTGGGTAGCAAATACTTTAAGATTATTGAAGTTACCCTCTGATATCCAGGAGGCTATAAAGAAAAAGATAATTACTCGCACGCAAGCAAGGACTTTGCTTTCTTTAAATAATGAGAAAGAGCAAAGGGAACTTTTTCACAAACTTCTTAGCGAAGGGCTTTCGGTAAGAGACCTAGAAAAAAGAGTAAAAAGAATAGGTAAGCCTTTTTTTAGAAAAATAGACCCTTTTGTCTTAGAGATGGAAGAGAAATTTCAGAAAATATTAGGGAGAAAAGTGAGGATTATCCATAAAAAAAATAAGGGGAAAATAATTATTGAATATTATAGTATAGATGATTTAGAAAGATTATCTAAAAAATTCTATGAGTAACCAGGCTACTTTAGTAATTATTAAACCCGATGGACTAAAAAAATCTCTTACCGGAAATATATTAACCAGGCTCTCTGAGACAAAATTGAAGATAATCGCTGCTAAAATAGTCAAAGTTTCTAAGGAATTGGCGGAGAAGCATTACGCTCATTTAAAAGATAAGCCATTTTTTTTAGAACTTATAAAGTATATTACCGGTGAACTTCACCAAGATAACCGCGTAATGGTTTTAATTTATTGGGGAGAGAATGCGATTAGTAAAGTAAGGGATATTGCCGGAGCAACTAATCCCGAAGAGGCACAACCTACTACGATTAGAGGAGCTTACGGTAGAATTTTAACCACTGGTTTATATGAAAATGTTATTCACGCCTCTAGTAATGAAGCTGAGGCAGAAAGAGAAATAAAATTATGGTTTAATCCTCAGGAAATAGTTTTTCCCCTTTATCCTACGGTAAAAGTTAATTTAAATAATGTAGAAATGGAAGTTTGGAAATGAAAGGGATGACTTCTTATGCTCAGGTTCAAAAGAAAGCGAAAGGCTTGTTTTTAGAGGTAATTTTGCGTTCACAGAATTCAAAATATTTAGAAATTATCACCCGTCAGTTTCCTCCCGGTAAACTTTTATTAGAGGAGTTAATAAAGAACGAAATAAGTAAGAGAATCAACCGAGGTAAAATAGAGATTTATTTTTCTTTAAAAAGTGTGCCTAAACAAAAATTGGTAATCAATAATGAACTTTTGTCACAGTATTTTAACCAAATAAGGAAAATAGAGAAAATGCTTCATATCTCTCATACGAGTATAGTAAATAATCTTTTGCTTTTACCGGGGATCATTCGTATAGAAGAAGAAGATAGAGATGATACGGTTATATTGTCCGTATTTAAGGAAGCACTGGACAAGTTGGTTGCTTCT
>JAMWDA010000148.1 GCA_023818995.1 Candidatus Omnitrophota bacterium | reverse complement strand
GCTGATAAAGCGTCCCTGCGACTATTCCTCCCACTAACCCAGAAGTGAAATTAACTTTTGCGTTGGGAATAAATATGTAGATAAATGTGAATACCACCCAGATAAGCTGTAAGGTAAAAAATCAAGAAAGAATCTTATCAAAGGGACAAATAATCCCAACATCTTTATTTTCTGAGTTATCAGTTCAGTTTTGGCATTAATAAAAATAGTAAAACTACTTGCCAAAATTATTAAAATCGGGCAGATAAACATTATTAACAGATAATCAGCAAATCGCCTCATAATTGGACGCATATTTTTAATTCCCCAAATATCATTGAATGACCTCTATATTACTTAAAACCTTTATTACTGACCAAAATAACACACACCTACTCCGGCAATAACCCCACCTTTTACATTCTCAAGAAGGGCATGGGAAAAATTAATAATATTGGTAATAACCTCATCTTGTAAAGGGAATCTACTAACTAAATGTTTCTCTAATAATTTCTCTAAACCAAAACCTTGGGCTATACCAAAAATCATAGCAAAAACAGGAACAATGGAAAGGAGGGTATAAAAAGTTAATGCAGAAGCACGTAAAGAGCATTTATCTTCATTGAAACCACGCATAGCTAAAGTAATTATTCTTAAAGTTCTTATTAAAAATGCACGTCGGCGAGAGAGTTCTTTTAGAGGAATACGCCAGAGGTCACGATTTAAGAAGTCTACAACCTTGTTTTTTACATCTTGTTTTATAATCACTAAAATCTTCTTTTCGCTTTATTTTAAATCTTTATAGTATTCCTGTAGAGGTTTTACTCTTAAATCATCTCTTAGTAAAACTTCTATCCCTTTTACGGTAGCATTAGCTCCTGCAATAGTGGTGGTATAGGGGATATTGTATAAAATTACATGTGAGCGAATTTTTACCTCATCCTGGCGAGGTATTCTTCCTGAGGGAGTATTAATAACTAACTGAATCTTACCATCTTTCATCAAATCTAAAACATTGGGTCTACCTTCAGCAATTTTGGGAAGAGTCTTTACCTGTATACCACTTTTTTCTAAAACATTTGCTGTGCCAGAAGTAGCAAAAAGATTAAATCCTAAATCCCTTAATTTTTTTGCTATTGGTGCTATCTTATTTTTATCTTCATCCCTTACGGAAATAAAAACATTCCCTTTCTTAGGTAAATTCTGACCACTAGCAATCTGACTTTTTATATAAGCAGAGCTAAAATCTTTATCTATACCCATTACTTCACCTGTGGATTTCATTTCCGGACCCAAGATTATATCCACACCGGGGAAACGGTTAAAAGGGAATACGGATTCTTTAACCGCTGTATGTTTAGGGATTATTTCTTTAATAAAACCTAAATCTTTTAATTTTTTACCCAACATTACTTTAGTAGCTAATTTTGCTAAAGGAACTCCTATCGCTTTAGAGACGAACGGTATGGTTCGTGATGCACGGGGATTAACCTCTAAAACATAGACTTCGTCATCCTTAACTGCATATTGCACATTCATCAATCCTACAATATTTAACTCTTCTGCTAACTTATAAGTTGCTCTACGAATATCTTCCAATACCTTTGATGATAAACTATAAGTAGGTAATGCCATTGCTGAATCTCCCGAATGAATACCAGCATACTCAATATGTTCCATAATTCCCCCAATAACAAAAGTAGAACCATCACCTACTAAATCTACATCTACCTCAGTAGCATCCTCTAAAAATTTATCTATTAGTACAGGATGCTCTCCCGAAACCTCTGCAGCTTCCTTAATAAATATCTCCAAAGTTTGTTCATCGTAAACTATCTCCATAGCTCTACCACCTAAAACATAAGATGGTCTAACTAAAACAGGATAACCTATTTTTTCAGCAATCTTTTTTGCTTGAGAAAATGTAAAAGCTGTGCCATTGGGAGGTTGTAAGAGTTCTAACTTATTCAGTATCTTCTTAAAACGTTCTCTATCCTCAGCGATATCAATATTCTCAGCAGTTGTCCCTAAGAGTTTTACTCCTGATTTATATAGAGGTATTGCCAAATTAATAGGGGTCTGACCACCAAATTGAACAATTACCCCAAGGGGTTTTTCTATATCTACTATATTTAGAATATCCTCTAGAGTTAAAGGTTCAAAATAAAGCCTCGTTGATGTATCGTAATCTGTAGAAACAGTTTCAGGATTACAATTTATCATTATGCTTTCTATACCCTCTTCTTTCAAAGCATAGGCAGCATGACAACAACAGTAATCAAACTCTATCCCTTGACCAATACGATTTGGACCACCCCCTAAAATAATCACTTTTTTACTATCCGAAGGAACCCTTGCTTCTTCTTGACTCTCATAAGTAGAATAAAAATATGGTCTTTCAGCAAAAAATTCTCCTGCACAGGTGTCAACCGGTTTAAATACAGGTTTAATTTTATTTTTCTTGCGGAAACTGCGAACTATTTCCTCCTTACATCCTAAAAGATAAGCTAATTGCCTGTCAGAAAAACCATCCTGCTTTGCCCTCTTAAGTAAATCTACACTTATCTTTATCTCATTATCGTTTCCTCTAATCTTAAATTTCTTTATTTCCTCTTCTAATTCTACCAATTGTTTTATGTTATCTATAAACCAAGGGTCAATTTTAGAAAGCTCGGATATTTCCTCTACGGATAAACCTACTTTTAATCCATAACGGATATAAAAAATTCGTTCATCGTTAGGTATACATATTTTATCTCTGATCAAATTTAAAAGAACACTATCGGATTTTTTCAACATCTCATCAGTAATCTTATCTTTACCATCGCAACCTAAACCGAACCGTCCAATTTCAATAGAACGAATACCCTTTTGTAAAGCTTCTCTAAAATTCCTCCCTATAGCCATAGCTTCCCCTACAGCTTTCATAGAAGTATTAAGAACTCTTTCTGTTTTAGGGAACTTCTCAAAAGTAAATCTACATATCTTAAAAACACAGTAATCCACAGTTGGTTCAAAGAAAGAAGTAGTCTTACCCGTAACTTGATTGGCTACTTCCTGTAAAGTTAATCCCACTGCTAATTTTGTAGCTACTCTTGCTATAGGAAACCCTGTAGCCTTAGAAGCTAAAGCGGAAGACCTACTTAAACGGGGATTAACCTCAATAACTACAATTTCCCCATTACGAGGATTCTGAGCAAACTGGATATTTGCTCCTCCTCCTGTAATACCTACCCGTCTAATTATCTTTTTACATAAATTAACGAAATTGGTATATTCTTGCAAAGTCAATGTTTGGGAGGGAGCAACTACCATACTATCTCCTGTATGCACACCCATAGGGTCTACGTTTTCCATAGAGGTAACTATAATTACGTTATCCACACAATCACGCATTACCTCAAATTCAATCTCTTTCCATCCCAAAACAGATTGTTCTACCAAAACCTGCTTAACTGGTGAGGTCTCTAAGCCTTTCACTAAAAATTCGGCTAACTCCTCTTTATTATAAGCTATAGCACCACCACTTCCCCCTAAACAATAAGCGGGTCTTAAAATTAAAGGAAACCCAATATCTAAACCTATTCTCATACCTTCTTCTAAAGAAGTAGCTATACCACTTTTAGGAACTTTTATTCCTATTTCTTGCATTGCTTTTTTAAAAAGCTCTCTATCTTCCGCACAGGAAATCGCTTCTACCGACGCACCAATAGATTCCACTCCATATCTTTTTAATATACCTTCTCTCATTAAGAAGAAAGCTAAATTCAATCCTGTTTGACCACCAAGAGTGGGGAGAATTGCATCTGGTCTTTCCTTTTCAATAATCTTAGTAACCATCTCTACAGTTAGTGGCTCAATATAGGTAGTATTTGCCATCTGAGGGTCGGTCATAATCGTAGCAGGGTTAGAATTAACTAAGATGGTAAAATAACCCTCTTCGCGTAAAGATTTACACGCCTGCGAACCTGAATAATCAAATTCACAGGCTT
>JAMWDA010000147.1 GCA_023818995.1 Candidatus Omnitrophota bacterium | reverse complement strand
GGAGGATATAAGGGTAGATAATTTATATGGTATAAAGGTGCAGATAACCGAGGTATTGTATAACTTATTAGATAATGCATATGAGGCGATAGAGGCGAAATACGAGGGGTTGAAGGAAGAGGAGAAGGCTAATTACAAGGGTAAGATAAAGATAATCGTTAATGGTCAGATTAGAGGTGTAATAATAGAGATAAGGGATAATGGGATAGGTATAAAGGGAGAGGATAAGCTAAAGATATTTGCCCCATTTTTCACTACCAAGAGTTCGTATAAGCCACTAAGTAAGATAAAGTCAGGGACGGGGATAGGTATGTATGTAGCTAAGAGGCTAATAGAGGAGAGCCACAAAGGTAGGATATGGTTTGAATCTGAGTATAATAAAGGGACAACCTTCTATATAGAGTTACCTAAAAAAAGGGTAAGAAAAAGCAAGTAGTAGTTTAATAGGATATTATGATTAAGAGAATAGGCGTAATAACAAGAGATTGTGCAGGAATAAATGCCGCTATTCGGTCGATAGTAAGAACTGCCTGTGAATATAATATAGAGGTATGGGGTATTCTTAGAGGCTATGAGGGGTTGATGAAGGGTGAGATGATTGTTTTAGGACATCGTTCGGTTTCAGGAATAATTAATACTGGTGGAACGATTCTTAAGACAGCAAGAGCAACTGGTTTTCTTACTGAAGAAGGGCAAAAGCAAGCAGTTAAGGTATTAAAAGATAATAAGATAGAAGGTCTAATTGTTATAGGTGGTAATGGTTCTTTAACCGGTGCTCATATTCTTGCTTCAAAATATAATATTCCTGTAATAGGAGTTCCTGCTACAATTGATAACGATATTAATGGTATAGAATTATCTATCGGAGCAGATACAGCGGTTAATGTAGCCTTGGATGCTTTGGATAAGATAAGGGATACAGCTACAAGTTTAGAGAGAGTATTTGTGGTAGAAGTTATGGGTAGGGATTGTGGTTATATTGCTTTACAGGTAGCTTTAGCCGGTGGTTGTGAAGAGGTATTAGTTCCCGAGAGAGATTTCAACATTTCTTTTTTGTGTGATGAGATTAAAAAAGGTAGTATTAAAGGTAAGATAAGTTGGATAATTATCGTCGCCGAAGGTAAGGCAAAAGCTTCTGATATCGCAGAGAAAATCAAGGAGAACACAGGTTTAGATATAAGGATGGTTGTTCTTGGTCATATACAAAGAGGTGGTAGGCCAACAGCTAAAGATAGAATTTTAGCAGCACGTTTAGGTAATTTTGCCGTAGAAACAATTAGGAAGGGTTTCTCCGATGTGTGCGTGGGATTAAATAGCGATAATTTAATTACTATTCCTTTAGAAGTAGCTATTCAACCTAAAAATTTAGAGATAGAAAGTTACTATAGATTGATAAAATTACTTACTTAAGATAAGGAGGGAATATGATTTATAAAAATGAAGATGAGTTGTTTGCTACAGGTATGATTAAGCTTGTTAATGGTAAGATTGAGGTTATAGATAAAGAATTGTTTAGAGAGAAGATGGTGGATAATATCGTAGATACTATAATCTTAAGTAATTCTATTCGTATGAAGAAGATATGTCATTGGCTTGTTTATGAAGTAACTCCTACATTTGGATTGTTTTTATCTTCTATCCAATCCCTATACGAAGCTAAGGGTAAAGATGTTTTACCTTCTTTTACTGTCCCAGCGATAAATCTAAGGGTTCTTACTTACGATATTGCTAAGGCAGTTTTTAGGTCAGCTAAGAAAATAAACGCAGGTGCTTTTATTTTTGAGATTGCTAAAAGTGAGATTGGCTATACTAATCAGAGGCCTCAAGAGTATGTTTCTTGTGTGCTTTTGGCAGGAATAAAAGAGGGTTACAGCGGCTCCGTATTTGTTCAGGGTGATCATTATCAGATAAAAGCAAAAAATTATCTTCAAGATGAGGAGAATGAAAAGAATCAATTAAAAGAGTTAATTAAAGAATCAATTCAGAGCGGTTTTTACAATATAGATATTGATTCTTCTACTTTGGTTGACCTTTCTAAACCTAATGTAGATGAACAGCAGAAGCTTAATTATGAGGTATGTGCGTTTTTTACCAAATTTATAAGAGAATTACAACCTCAAGGTATAGAGATATCTATTGGGGGAGAAATAGGTGAGGTAGGTGGTAAAAATTCTACTCCTGAAGAGTTGCGTGCATTTATGAGAGGGTATATATCTTCTATCAACGGTATTAAAGGAATATCCAAGATTAGTATTCAAACAGGAACAACTCATGGAGGGGTAGTTTTACCCGATGGTTCAATTGCCAGAGTAAATATTGATTTTGAGACTTTAAGGAATTTATCTAAGATTGCAAAAGAAGAATTTAGTTTAGCTGGTGCTGTTCAGCATGGTGCTTCTACTTTACCCAACGATGCTTTTTATCATTTTCCTCAGGTTGGATGTGCAGAAATTCATTTAGCTACTCAATTCCAGAATATAGTTTACGATTACTTACCTTTAGGTTTAAAAGAAAAAATTTATACCTGGTTAAATAAGAACTGTGCTGATGAAAGGAAGCCTGGACAGAGCGATGACCAGTTTATTTATACGGTGAGGAAAAAAGCACTTGGCCCTTTTAAGAGAGAGATTTACTCTTTACCTCAAGATTTAAAGGATAAAATATCATCGGTTCTTGAAGAGGAATTTTCTTTTCTTTTTGATAAGTTAGATATCAAGGATACAAAAGATTTAGTGGATAGGTACATTAAACCAGTCATCGTAGATAAAAAGAGGGAAGATTTTTTAGGTGAAGATAAGGATTTAGGGGAATTAGAGGGTGCCGATTAAAAGATTAAAAGTTATTGGCAATTAACATAGGAGGAGAAAATGCGTTCGGATAGGATAAAGAAAGGTTTAGAAAGAATGCCTAATCGAGCTCTTCTTTATGGGACAGGAGTAAGCCCTTCACATCTTAAGAGACCGCTTATTGGAATTGCTTCATCTTTTACCGATCTTATTCCCGGACACATAAATATGCGTCAGTTAGAACGTTATATAGAACGCGGTATAGAGAAGGGGGGAGGAACTCCTTTTATTTTCGGTGTTCCCGGTATATGCGATGGTATCGCTATGGGACATAAAGGTATGCGTTATTCTCTCCCCTCGCGTGAATTGATAGCTGATGTTATTGAAAGTATTGCCTGTGCACATGCTTTGGATGGTTTAGTATTACTTACTAACTGTGATAAGATAACTCCGGGAATGATTATGGGAGCCTTACGTATAGATATTCCTACTATAGTAGTCACTGCTGGACCAATGTTGAGTGGTCACTTTGGTAAGAAAAGATTATCGTTAGTTAGAGATACATTTGAGGCAGTAGGTAGATTTAAAGCAGGTCAATTGAAAGAGGAAGAGAGAGCAATTTTAGAGATAGAAGTTTGCCCTTCCTGTGGTTCCTGTCAAGGTCTATACACAGCTAATACCATGGCTTGTCTTACCGAAGCTATGGGTTTATCTTTACCTTACTGCGCAGCTACTCCTGCAGTTTTGAATAGAAAGTTGAGGATAGCTTATGAGAGTGGTCAGAGAATAGTTAGTTTAGTAAAAGAAAATATAACTTCTCGTTCAATTGTAAATAAATCTGCTTTAGAAAATGCCATTAGAGTGGATATGGCGTTAGGAGGTTCAACTAATACGGTTCTTCATCTTATGGCTATAGCTTATGAAGCAGGGATAGATTTGGAATTAAAGGATTTTGAGCGCATAAGCAAAAATACTCCTCATATTTCTAATTTGAGGCCAGCAGGAGAATATTTTATGGAAGATTTAGATATCGCTGGTGGTATACCAGCAGTTCTAAATAGACTCTTAGATTTTATTAAAAATAATATTACTGTTTCAGGTAAAAATATCAAAGATATCGCCAGGAAATCAGTAATTTATGATAACGATGTTATTAGACCATTAGATAATCCTTACCATAAAGAAGGTGGGATAGC
>JAMWDA010000146.1 GCA_023818995.1 Candidatus Omnitrophota bacterium | reverse complement strand
TTTCTTTTACTTTATTGATTTTACTAAGGAAATCTCTTTCAGGGAGCTGGATTTCAAAATGTTCCTTAATCTGAAAAATTATCTCTACCGCTTTAAAAGAATCCATCCCTAAATCTTCAACTAAATTAGAATCTAAATCTATATTTTCAATATCCACTCCCAACCTCTCGCTAAGGATCTCCTTTATCTTACTAATCACCTCTTTCTTACTTATCTTATTTTCCTTAATTGGTCTACTCACTTCTATACCTTCCTAAAAACTAAGCTTGCATTATTGCTACCAAAGCCAAAAGAATTAGATAAGGCTATTTTTACATTAGCTTTCCTTGCCTTATTGGGAACATAATCTAAATCACATTCGGGATCGCGATATTTATAGTTAATTGTGGGAGGAATCACACCTCGTTCTATACTCAATGCACATACTATAGCTTCAATAGCCCCACTAGCTCCTATTGTATGGCCTATCATAGATTTGGTAGATGATATAGGAATCTTATAGGCACGTTTACCAAAAACTTCTTTTATCGCCTTTGTTTCTATCCTATCATTCTGAAAGGTCGATGTTCCATGAGCATTTATATAATCTACTTCCCAAGGTTTAATCTTGCCCTCTTCTAATGCTTTCAACATCACTCTTACTACATCCTCACCATCAGGTTTAGGCATTACCATATGATACGCGCCTGAATTACAAGCATACCCAACTATCTCAGCATAAATATTTGCTCCCCTCTTCACCGCATGCGATAATTCCTCCAATATAACTATACCCCCTCCTTCTCCCAAAACAAATCCATCTCTCTTCTTATCAAATGGTCGAGATGCTTCTTTAGGAGCGCTATTCCTTGTAGATAGAACCATTAATGCACAGTAGGCAGCAAAAGTAAAAGGGGTTAATGGTGCCTCTACGCCACCACTTATACAAATATCCAGTTCGCCATTTTGAATTTTCCTATACCCCTCTCCTATACCTATTGCTCCTGAAGAACAGGCTGTAGATATAACCATATTGCAACCCAAAATCTTAAACATTATAGCTATCTGCGCAGAAACAGCATTGGGAGTAATGCGGGGAACACATAAGGGATTAAGTCTATCAATACCTTTTTTGTAACCTAACTGCATCTGCTCTTCATGAAAAAGAACTCCTCCTAACCCTGAACCAATAATCACGCCTATCCTCTCTCTATCCTCTTCTTGAAGATTTAATTTAGAATCTTCCAAGGCTAACTTACAACCAGCTAAGCCAAAATGAGTAAAGCGGTCAACGCGTTTAGCTACATCTTCAGGCATATAATCTTTGGGATCAAAATTCTTCACTTGCCCAGCAATCTTTGTGTCAAGGGAAGATACATCAAAACTCCTTATTAAATCAACCCCTGATACACCTTCCACATTTGCTCTCCAAAACTCCTCTTTACCTATACCATTAGGAGCAATTACACCTATACCTGTAATTACAACTCTACGTTTCTTCATTATTGTTAAATTTTACTATGTTCCTTCCTGCCAACTACAGAGATACTTCTTTTGCTGGGAAGTTAGTTTATCTATCTTTACCCCCATTGCTTCTAACTTTAATTTAGCAATACTCTTATCTATATGATCAGGAACGGGATAAACTTTCTTTTCAAGGTTTTTAAAATTATTAACTATGTATTCACAACTCAAAGCTTGATTAGCAAAACTTAAATCCATAACTTCTGCAGGGTGTCCCTCAGCACAAGCAAGATTAACCAATCTACCCTCCCCTAAAACATATAAACTTTTAACTGAATTACCCCTCTTAATCACATACTCCTTAACTAAAGGTTTTATTTCTCTTTTCTTTACTGCTAATTTTTCTAAACTCTTTAAATCCAGCTCTACGTCAAAATGACCGGCATTAGCTAAAATAACCCTATCTTTCATTAGAAGAAAATGTTCCTTAGAAATAACATCTATATCACCGCTGGTAGTAACAAAAATATCTCCCTTCTTTGCTGCCTCTCTCATCGTCATTACTTGAAAACCATCCATAACTGCTTCTAATGCCTTCAGAGGATCAACTTCACAGATTACCACATTAGCTCCCATACCCTTTGCTCTTTGAGCAACACCTTTACCACACCAACCGTATCCACATATTACAAAGGTCGTTCCAGCAATAAGTTTATTAGTTGCTCTAATTATCCCATCCACTGTGGATTGTCCCGTACCATAGCGATTATCAAAAAGATGCTTTGTATAAGCATCATTTACCGCTATGATCGGATAAAGTAATCTTTTTTCTTTCTCCAGCGATCTTAATCTAATCACCCCAGTTGTTGTTTCTTCTGTTCCTCCCCAAGGTAGAGGTAAAATATTTTTTTTGTGAATAGTAGATACTAAATCAGCACCATCATCTAAGGTTATCTTAGGATTAATTTCTAAAACAGAATTAATATGTTCATAGTAGGTTTTTCTATCCTCTCCCCTAGTAGCAAAAACTTCTATACCATAATCAAATACCAAAGAACTAGCCACGTCATCCTGAGTAGATAAAGGATTAGACGCACATAATCTTATATTTGCACCTCCCTCTTTCAAAGTTATTACTAAAACCGCTGTCTCAGTAGTAACATGTAAACAAGCACCAATATTTATATTCTTAAAAGGCTTATCTTTTTTAAACCTTTCTCTTATAAGCTCCAACACTGGCATTCTCTTTATTGCCCATTCAATTCTTCTCTTACCTTTTTCTCTTAAAGTTTTATCTTTAATATCAAAATCCATAACATTAACTCCTTTTATAATTTAAAGAACCTCTTTAACTCCTCCACTTTATCGGTCTTCTCCCAAGAAAAATCCTCATCTTCTCTACCAAAATGTCCATAACAGGCTGTTTTTTTATATATTGGTCTTAAAAGATTTAAACAATTTATTATCCCTTTGGGAGTAAGAGGGAAAATTGCTTTTACCGCCTCTGACAATTTCTCCTCATCAACTTTAGCTGTACCAAAAGTATTAACCATAATCCCCACAGGATGAGCTACACCAATACAGTAAGCTAATTGCACCTCACATTCATCAGCTATACCACTAGCTACTATGTTTTTAGCAATGTATCTAGCCATATAACTAGCTGAGCGGTCAACCTTTGTAGGGTCTTTCCCACTAAAACAACCTCCACCATTTCTCGCCCATCCTCCGTAAGTATCCACCATAATTTTTCTTCCCGTAACACCTGTATCAGCTACTGGTCCACCAACTTCAAATCTACCTGTAGCATTGATAAATATCTTAGTATTCTTATCCATCATCTGAGGAGGGATAATCTCATCGATAACTACTCTTTTTATTTCTCTTCTTAAATCTTCTGTCTTCACAAAGGGAGAATGGTGCGCTCCAATAACTATTGTTTCTACCCTCTTAGGTTTATTATTCTCATACTCTATGGTAACTTGGGATTTACCATCGGGACGCAGATGACTTAAACAATCAAGCACTTTTTCTCTACGCACTTGTGCTAACCTTCTAACTAACTTGTGTGCTAACATTATGGGTAAGGGCATAAGCTCTTTAGTTTGGCGACAAGCATAACCAAACATAAGTCCTTGATCACCCGCTCCACCTGTATCTACTCCCAAGGCAATATCGGGAGATTGTTCCTGAATCGCTGTTATAACCCCACAGCTATCGTAAGTAAATCCTGTATGGGGGTCATCGTAACCAATTTCTCTTATTACATCTCTTACTACTTGCGGTATATCTACATAACAAGTTGTGGTAATTTCTCCTGCCACATAGATTACTCCTCGCGTAACCAAAGATTCGCAAGCCACTCTACCATGTATATCCTCTTTATATATAGCATCTAAAATAGCATCGGAAACTTGGTCACAAATCTTATCAGGATGCCCCTCGGTTACTGATTCGGAAGTAAAAAGATATCTCATTTTTCCTCCTAGTTTAAATTGTGATAATTTAAATTAAATTTATGTTTAAAAATAAAACAAAAATCTATAAAATAAGGACCAAGAGGGTAAAACATCATTTCCCCTGAGCATAAAGGCTCATAAGGGAGTT
>JAMWDA010000145.1 GCA_023818995.1 Candidatus Omnitrophota bacterium | reverse complement strand
AATTACTTCTTCCATAATACCATCTCCTTTTGGTCTAGAGGCGGTATTTTACATCAAACTACCCTGACATTTCTACTTTGCAATAGGGTGACATTATTATATTGCAGTAACAATTATTTTTATTTCCAAATAAATTTTGGGAATTAGTATTTATTAAGTAAAAGGATTAGCTTTTTACGAAAATTATTTAGAGGTATTAATAGATTTTCACTGTTTGTGTTTTAATTTTTGGCAGGTTAATTAAAAAGGCCGATAAGGGTTTTCTTCCCTCACCGGCAACCCAGCCACCATCGTAGCCCCAAACACCTCACTTGCCTTTTGGGTCCTATTCCATCCGAAGGCAACGGCTCTTTGTGCTACCTTAGGCCTGTAGGCTTTGCGCCCCCTACTTTCATAGGGTTTACCCTTATCGGCAATATAAATTATACAACATTTTAACTATAGATTTCAAGGTCAAAAGAAAAAAATTATAACCATTTTTACTTTGAAATTCATACTAATAACTATATTTATATAAAAATAAAATCTTTAATAGAATAAATCCACTAACAACCGCTTTACTTAAGAAGAGAATCTTTTATCTGGATAGGTATAGGGAAAGGTTTAAAATCAATACCAACACATACTAAAATTACATTAGCTTCCAAAACAATAACCTCATCTTTGGCAATTATTTGATGAAATTTTATGGAAGCATTGCCAATTTTATCTATACTTGTACAAATTCTAATTAAATCTTGATAACGAACGGGTGATTTATATTCAACATTAATACTTTTAACAACAAACCAAAAGTTACTATTAGATAAAGCTCTTAAATCTACTCCCTTATTATAGAAATACTCTGTTCTCCCCTCTTCTAAATACTTTAAATAATTAGCATAATATACTACTCCTCCACAATCAGTATCATGATAATAAATTTTTTTATTAATACAATGCGTGTCAGAATGCATAAATATATTTATATATAATCTGGAAGGATATTAAGATAAATAATTATTTACATAGCTAACTACGTAGTTAGCTATTCTATTACGGTCGGTTTCACTTATATCTAAAAATTGTATTCCTAAATCGTATCGGCTTTCTTGAATAATAATAAATGTATACTCAGCCTTCCATACTACTTTACCTGTCACTTGAATAGGTTCTTTACCATCGGGTAAGTGTATCTTTAAAGAAAGAAGAGAATTTAAATCTATTTTGTTGTGAACTACAAGACAAATGCCCCCTTCACTAATATTTTTCGTTACCGCCTCCCCGGATAACTGTTCATTACCTATCACAGAATATACAACATTTACAGCAACCTCTATACGTAAAAATTTACGCCTTTCTTTATTATTAATAATGTATTTATTCTCCATATATTTACTTACTCTCTAAAACTTTCTCTATAGCCTCTAAAATTTCCTCTCTACTAGTTGGTTTTGCCAACAATGAATAGTTCCCTCTCTCTTTCTTAATACGCTTCTCTTCATCTTTGGTAATCATCCCAGTAAGAAATATCACAGGTATATCACATAACAATGGGTCGTTAGAGATAACACTGTAAATTTCTCCACCCTTCATATCGGGCATAATCATATCAAGAATTATTACATCTGGTTTAAACTCTTTAGCTAAATCAAAAACTTCTTTACCTTTAGTAGTGGAAATTACCTCATAATTAGCTCGTTTCAAAATAGAGCTAAGATAATCTATTTCCTCTTTTTCGTCATCAGCTATTAAAATTTTCTTAGACATCTTACCTCCTTAAATTAAACGTCTTATGTTTGAAAATATCATTATTTAGGTTTTATGTCAAGTAAATAGTGAAATAAAAATATATTTATAAAGAACGAATTTTCTCAGCTAATTCCTTACCACTCTTCTCATCTATAAATAAACTGGCAGAAATCCCTATCCATTTTGCCAATTCGCTCTTATCACGATAATCTATTGTCTGAGGAGTTTTACCTAAATGCGCATTAATCTGTCTATCTAAGAATTTCTTCGTTCTTCCCCCAAAATACAATTCACATTCTTGGAAAACTCGTTTATAAAAATCTGTAACAACATTTTTATCTGAAAAAGAAGTTTTATCATCGTAGGGAGATTCTATTTCCTCTTGAAAAAATTTCATTATTACATTGCCAATTCTAATTTCATCACCATCTCTAAGTGTTACCTCCTTTATCCTTTTACCATTAACAAATGTTCCATTAGTGCTTTGAAGGTCTATTAAAATAACTTCATTACCAGCGGATATCAATTTAGCATGTCTTTGAGAAATAATCTGGGCATGCTTACGAGAGATATACGACTCTTTAATTTTAATATCCACTTCATCTTCTCTCCCTATAATTAGATTAGGCTTATTAATATAAAAAACTTTACCTTCCTCAGGACCGGAAATCACAATCAAAAATGAACCATATTTCCTAATTCTTTCCACATCGTTTTTCTTTACATCTTTTTTTATAAAATCCGCTATGCTATCCTTATCCATTCTAACTGTTCTAAATTCATTATTATCCATTTTGCCTCCTCCTAGTTAAAATTGTGATATGTTAATTTATGTTTACTATTAAACCTAGAATCTATAGAATAAAGACCAAGGGGGTAAAGAGACACCATTTCCCCTGAGCTTTGAGGCTCATAAAGGAGTCTGTCTTCTACTCTCTTGGTCTCATATTGGTTGGTTGGGATAGTCTTTAGGCACATCTGAAGCAGGAGGTTGAGAGTGAGAGTAGAATTACCCTTAAAAAAAGTTGATAAGGAGGTGATTGCAAGATGGACCAGCTTAAATATTTCTGTGGAGTGGATGTATCTAAAGATTCTTTTTCGGTAGCTGTCAAGAATGGTAAGTTTGTGGTAAAGGAGAAAATCTTTGCTATGGACAAAGAGGAATTTGAAGGATTCGAAAGAATAGTCAAAGACTTTAAAGAAGAATTGCTTGTAGACATGGAGTCTACGGAAATCTTTAATTTTCTTACAAAGAAAAGAGGCGAAGGCAAAACCTATAAAGAGGCGGTCATAGCTAACTCTACCAAACTCTTGAGGACTATCTATGCGCTTCTTAATGAAAATAGGGTTTTTAAATAACTTGTTCATCTCTGAAAACCTACTCCTTGTCAATCACTTTAATTGGGTTTAACCATTCATCTCTTCGTCCTTATTAGGACAAGTCTATTGATTCTGCCCCAGGCTTCCCAATCATTTTAACGGGCTCTATAAGTTTTGTCCAGAAAAAAATCTATCGGGCTTGCCTGGGAGTATATTTTCTTTTTTGGATTTATAGTTCTCTTTATACTTTAATACTGCCCAAATAATATGGGCTAAGGGGATTCTTTTACTTTCTCTTTGATGGATATCTCTATATGGTTAATCAATTTAGTTAGGTGCTCTATTAATTTAAGATAACCTCTAAGGGCACAAGAAGAAGCAGGTGGTAATTCTATACTGCTAAGCCATTCTAAACCCCTCTTGCCAAATAGATCAGATATTAAAGGAGAATTTATCCCTTCTTTCTCTAACAAAGAATGCACCTTACACTTTAGACTACTCCTTATCTTTACTAAAGAGATCCTATATCTTAGTTCTTCTCTTAAAGACCTTGTCTGTTTAGAGGCTTTAGAAGCTTCTTCAGGAATTAAGTCCGCTCTGTTTAGTTGGGCTAAAAGTTTGGCATCTATGGAGTCTGTTTTTATTTTGCTTTCAGCAATTATCCTTGTTTTGTAAGGATGGGCTAAGATGATATTTTCTAATCTAGCTTCCTCTAATAGAGAAGCTTGCCAATACCAACTACCAGTTGCTTCCAAGACTACTCTGGTTTTATCACAAGTGTAGGATTTGAAGTAATCATACATACTTTGTCTATCAAAGTGATTGAGCTTTTCCTCTTCTATGAGCGCACCTTCATCATCAATCACTGCTACCTTTGAATACTTCTTGTGCTGATCACCAGCCATAAAATACTTAAATCTCCTTTTTTGGTTTAACTCTTCCATAACTACCTCCTCCTTTCTCTTTCTGTAACCTTTTATTATATATCAGTTCTTTGGGGAGGAAGTAGGTTT
>JAMWDA010000144.1:3389-4097 GCA_023818995.1 Candidatus Omnitrophota bacterium | reverse complement strand
ATAAATAGAAAAAAAAAGGATTAATAAAGGTAACTCAAAGATTAAACCAAAAGAAAATATCATACCAACTATAAAAGAAAGATAATTATTTACAGAAATCATCGGTTCAATAATTCCTAAAGAATAGGAAAATAGGAATTTAATTCCTAAAGGAAGAATAAAAAAATAACAGAAAAAAATACCTATATTAAAAAGGATAAAAGAGATGAAAGAAAGTGGCAATACGATTTTCTTTTCCTCTTTTTTTAATCCCCTACCAACGAACCCCCAGATTTGATAAAATAGAAATGGTAAGGATAAATAAATTCCCAGAAACAATGTTAATTTAATATTTACCAGGAAAGCTTCCGTAGGATTTATAAATACTAATTTACCTGTAGATTTAACCAAACTATTCAGAATCAGAGGAACGAATCTATTAGCAATAATAGAAAAAATAGTAATTACTACAATACTATAAATTAGTCTTCGCCTTAACTCCTCAAGATGTTCTAAAAAAGGAAGAGGTTTATCTTCAACATCTTTCAATAAAAACTTGCCCATAGCTCGTCGTTGTACACTTCGGGAGTGTACATTGTCTATATATGTGCATCTTTATCTGAAAAAAGTATTCTTATTTCATCCTTAATCTCTTCTGAAGCTTCATCATCTATAGCATCATTTAACTTTTGGAGTTCGTCTTTAAAATAGCGTAATATTCTAACAATA
>JAMWDA010000144.1:428-3379 GCA_023818995.1 Candidatus Omnitrophota bacterium | reverse complement strand
TATGGGGATAGCATACCCAGTAGCCCTTAGAGCAAAGCCCCCAACCCTATTTTGGGCGATTCTACCAATAATTCTTGCTATCTGGGGTAACCTTTTAGGTCCCACTACAGTAAGAATAATCAAAAATATTACTATGAGTTCACCATTACTTATACCAAACATATAAAGTATTCATCTCTATAGATTCCGCACCCTAAATTAACAATTATACTTAATCTTCCAACTCAATTTCCCCTACTCTTACCTCGTCAATAGGAGAAACGGTAACCTCAATATCAGCTTCTTCTACCTTTGTTCTATAAGAAACTATCTTAAAAATTTCCTTAAATAATTGTGTTGTCAGGTGCTCTTCTTGAGGAATTTCTACCTTTATTCGCAAAACTCGTTTCCCTCTTGCCTGGCTTATAACAAAATCAAGGATTTCTTTACATATTCCTAATTCGTGCATCTTACTTCTTCTAAAATCACTCCAAGGATTTTAGGTATTTTTTTCCTCATCCTTCTTGATAAACCCATATTTAACTCTATCTCGTATGGTTCAATACCAAAGATAATAATTTCCTTTTCTATCCCCAATTGTCTCATTATATTAAATATCTCCTCTAAACCCACATCATGGGAAGAAAATTTTCCCAAGGCACAAATCTTTTCTTCATAAGAAGATGGTGTAAATCTGTAAATCTCTCCTCCTTCGCCATATGCTCTTACAGCATCAATAATAAAAACTCTATCTGCTTCTTTTATATAATAAATTAACTCTAATCCTTGAGTACCACCATCAAGCAATTCAATATTCGGTGGTAACTTACTCTTCATTTTCATTAATTCTCTAATTACCCACACACCTATACCCTCATCTCCTAATAAAATATTACCACAGCCAATTATAAGAATCTCCTTCTTTAAAAAATCCATAATAATGAAGTATCTGTGACTAATTAATAGAATTAATCTTCGTTAAAAACTGTAAACATAGTTACAATCCCTCTGTAAGTAATGAATAGCTTAATAGGGATAGATACTTATATTTCTAAAAAAATATAAATTACGCAATTTTAGCTCAAACTATCCTGAATTTTTTTAACTCCCCATTAGGTTTGATAATATGCACAGCACAGGCTAAACATGGATCAAAAGAACGCACCACCCTTGCTACTTCAATGGGATTATCAATATCAACAACCGGTGTACCAATAAGAGCTTTTTCTACAGGGCCAAATCTTCCTTTACTATCTCGAGGGGAAAGATTCCAAGTAGAAGGAGAGATAACTTGATAATGGGTAATTTTTGAATCTTTTACGTTAATCCAATGTCCTAAAGCTCCCCTCGGAGCCTCTAAAAACCCAGCGCCTGAACCAAAAGATGGTATTTCAAACTTTTTATAAACCGGATCACCTATTTTAATACTCTTTATTTGCTCCTCTAAGCTATCCACAATTTTCTTAGTCTCAACAGCTCTTGCTAAATGCCTATCGATCACGGAAATACCTTGGGAATATTCACCATTTATCCACATTCTTGCTAATGGACCTGTCTCTAAAACCTCTCCCTCATAACGAGGAGCTTTTATCCAAGTATAGGCTTCTTCCTTCTCTACATCGGGTTGAGATTCACTACTCTTCACATCATCTGTATTTTCCCTATACCAAGAAGAGGTAATTTCCTCACTTATACGAGAAAAATCCAATCTTTTATACTCTCCATTAATATATACTCCTGACCTAAACAGTGTATTTCTACTACCTCCAACCAAACCTTCCATACCGTAAGCTAAGAAATTTCCATAACCCTTACCAATATTTCTATAATCTTCGTATATCTTGGCAATAGTCATTACATCTGGAAGATAAACATTATCTATAAATTCTCTTATCTGCCTTAATCGCCAAACATAAGCGGTTACTTTATCTACTGTGGGCTTTTCTGTAACACCGCCTATAACTACAGCGACATGATGAGGTGATTTACCTCCCCATATTGCCCGCATCTCGTGAGCAATACCCAGTATCTTAAAAGCTTCTAAATAATGTTCCATAAAGGTTCTATTCATAGATTTAGATAAGCGATAATCTCCTTTATAACGAGGTAAAAATGGTGGGATATCCGGACCTAAAACATAATCTAAAATAGCTAAGTGATAAAAATGTAAAATATGAGATTGTAAACAATCAGCTCCTAAGATTAAATTTCTGATTATCTTGGCATTATCAGGTGGTACTATACCAAAAGCACTCTCTAAACACATTACCGAAGCACAACCGTGAGATGCAGAACATACTCCACAAATTCTTTGGGTAATATGTAAAGCATCTTGAGGCGCTCTCCCTTTTAGAATAAGTTCAAATCCTCTAAACATATTCCCTCTACAACGAGCAGAGATCACCTTGTTATCATCAACTTCCACCTCTATTCCTAAATGACCTTCCAAACGAGTTAAGGGATCAATTACTATCTTTACCGGCATACTTTAATTATACTCTCTTGGGATAAGAAAAACTCCTGAGGTAAAGCGGAATAAATAGGAGAAAAACCATCAGGGAAATTGGGTGAACAACAACCGACACACATACCCCCACTCTCTACACACCAATTAACTCCGTTGTTCCACGCTCGTAAAGGGCAATCAGCTCTCGTATAAGGGCCCCTGCATCCTAAATTAATCAAACATCCTTCCTCTCCTAAAGAGGAAGCAAATCTATTCTCGGAGAAATAGTAGTACCGGCTACAACTCTCATGAATAGTTTTACCAAAAAATAACTTTGGCCTGTAGAGAAAATCAAGTTCAGGCATACCATAAAAGATGATATGTATCAAAGTTCCTATAATCCAATCAGGATGAGCAGGACAACCGGGAATATTTATAACCGTTTTCCCTATACCCAATTCTTCTAAAAATTCTTTAACCCCCATTGCTCCTGTAGGATTAGGTTCTCCTTTAGGTATACCACCAA
>JAMWDA010000144.1:0-418 GCA_023818995.1 Candidatus Omnitrophota bacterium | reverse complement strand
ACCTACGGCTAAAATAATATTTGATTTATAAGCTAAATCTCCTAAAACATCTATGAGAGTAAAGGGCTTACCATCATTTGATGGAAGAGCAGTCAAGATACGAAGGCAATATAACCCTCTTATTACACACCTCATTACACCCGTCGGGTGTAATTGGTATTTACAGGACTTTGTGTCTTTTTAAGGCCTTTGCTGAATACTGCATACGCCACCTCCTTGGGAAAATAGCATAGCAAAAATTTAGGAATTTGCCTTTAATATGACATTCTACCTGCACAGTAACAAATTTTTAAAAAAGTCTGTAATCGCAATATAATAATTTCATATTCTGGCAAAGTAGAAATTTCATATTCTAAAACCTAAGGGATGCTATAATACCCTCCAGAAAGGAGGGTATTATGAGCCAGATAGAAATTAT
>JAMWDA010000143.1 GCA_023818995.1 Candidatus Omnitrophota bacterium | reverse complement strand
ATTTAACTAACTGCAGGGTCTTACAGTATAAACAGGTTGGTTTACAGAGTTATTCAGCAACCCACTCAAATCATTCTATTTATTTTTCAGGGAATATAGTAATTAATATCTCAGATATAAACGGTTATCTAGAAAAACTACAGGATGAATTTGTTCTATCCAATGGGAAAACAAGATTGGTTTTTAATCATGGTCAATGCACCATTTTATATAATGGTCTGCCTTTAACTAAAGCTAACCATGTTAACAGCTCAATCTACATAAATGGAAAACAGTATCATTCTAATTCAGCATATTGGCAGGTAAAGAAAGAAGCCAGTGATAAGTTGGTTGCCAGAGGTATCTGGCATAGCTTGCCCATAGAGCAAATCTGGGAGATAAAGATAAATAAAGAGAATTCTTTTTTATGGAAGATAAATTTACAGATTAATGAAAGTGTGGATATTGAAGAGCAGAGTGTATATTTTACATTTCATCAAGATTATCGATATTGGTTCAGTGAATACTCCCAAGGAAGCTTTCCTGCATATTTTTTGGAAAACGTGACTGATATGGTACAGAGGTGCATTCAGGATGGCACTGTCGGACTTTATGACATAAATAATCAATTCCCTACTATTTCCATAAGGTTTTCCAAAGAATTAAGTAACTTCGTCAAGATTTTTAATTCAGACTTTTATAATAAAGCACGGATATTGCGAGTAGATAGGGTTGAGCCAGAGGATAAGGTAAAGTTTGCCCCTGGTAATTATTTTTGTTTTGAAATAGAACTTAGTATTGATGAAAGTAAAGAGATAGAGCTTGAAGATTCGCTAAATACACTACAGGCTGAAAGATTGAAATTTATATTTGATAACGGTAGAGGCCGCATATTTTGGGATAATTCAGAGCTTACTAAGAAACTTGGTTTATATACATCTCTGCGCTCACTGGGCCGTTGGTATGATTCACTGTCTTCTGCTGTTTGGAAAATCAAGGGCAGGGATGATAATAAAATAATGGCTGTAGGCAGATGGCTTTATCTACCTGTAAGCCAATATTGGGAAATTAAATTAAACGGAGACGGATCAATTGAATTTAATGTTGATATGATGGTGGATAGAAAAATAGAATTTGACCGCCTGCAGACCAATATTATGCTTTCAGAGAAGTATAAAGAATGGTTTGTAGGTAACGAGACTGGATACTTTCCCCATTTTAAGGGTGATATAGATGATGATTGGGAAAAAATATGGACAGATTCTAAAAGCAAAAATATAGATTGTATTGGCGTGCTAAAATGTGAGGTAGATGGAAAGTGTTTGCCTAAAATAACATTTTTACCCAAAGGATTAGAATCTAAATGGTCATTAAATATTGTAAATTCCGACCTTTACCATCGTGGCAGGGTTCTGCAATATTTAAACAATAAAAAAATAATACTTATGCCTGGGCAGTACCACTATTTTAGTGGCAGGATAATTATAGATACTTAAAATGGATATCAGTATCGTCATCCCCACCTATAATCGTAGGGAAAAACTTAAAAGATGTCTTGAATCTTTATTCAAACAGGAATATCCAAAAGATAATTTCGAAATTATTGTAGTTGATGACGGTTCTTATGATGGGACAAAAGAAATGTTGAGAGAACTTTCTTTAAGACACTCTAACCTAAGATATCTTTTTCAGTTACATAAGGGTCCGGCTGCAGCTAGAAATCTGGGGATTAAAGAGGCAAGGGCAGAGATAGTCGGATTTACCGATAATGACTGCATAATCAATAATGATTGGGTAAAAAAGATGGTTGAGTTACACAGGGCTGAAGAATCTATTACGGCAATTGGTGGGAGGACTTTGGTTGATACACATAATATTAAGGCAGTGGTGAGTCAGTTCTTAAGCGATGGAGCCATAAAGACTGCTATAAACGGTAAGATAGAGACTATCTTTTTCCCCACCTGTAATGTTTCTTTAAAAAAGAATAGATTGAATGAAATATTCAATGAATTATTTACACTTCCCGCTGGAGAGGATTTGGAGTTTTTCTGGAGAATTTACAAGAGAGGGGGGAGGTTTATCTACCGGGAGGATATTGAGATATTTCACAGATGTCACGATAGTCTAAGATCCTTTTTGAAACAGGCATATATGTATGGCCGGGGAAATTTTTTGGTTCAATATCTGCATAACGACCATCCACTATTAAAGGAGATATGGATCGGAAATGAACTTTCTTTTATTATTAGTACGATTTTGAATTTTATAAAAATACCCCGTTTTTCTTATCTTTTGGGGAGACGTCTTATAGACTCTGGTGGCCATTTCAATTTCTATGAGAAGTTCCAAATCTATTCATATTTTACTTTGCACAAAATAATGTATCTGATTGGTAACATAATGGAATATTTAAGACTAAGAAGTATTTCTAAAACCATTGGTCTTGAATATAAGCACAATATTGAGAAAGAGTTTAAAAAGCCAGAATTTATTATTTTAGATATAACCCATAGATGTAACCTGAAGTGTAATATCTGTGAGATTAGAAAAGATAAGCCCATAAAAGAATTTACTACGGATGAAGTCAGAGACCTCATTAGACAATCAATAAGCTGGGGCGTGAAAGAATTCGTTCTGTCTGGCGGAGAGCCGTTTGTTAGAGAAGATATTTTTGAAATATTAGATTTTGTAAAAGAAAATAATTATCATATCGGAGTCTTAACCAACGGGATTCTATTAAATAAAGAATTCATTGAAAAATTGCTACCCTATTTAATTTGTAATGCCCTTTCTCTGTGTATTTCTTTGGATGCATTAACTCCAGAGATCCATGATAGTATAAGGGGCACAAGGGGTTGCTTCGATAAGACATTTAATGGTTTAAGGCTTCTTTCGGGATTTAAGGTTAAATATCCCAACATAAATTTTAATGTTATATCTATAATTCTTAACGAGAATTTGGAAGAACTTTTAAACTTAGCTAAATTTATGCAGTCCCTTAATGTGAATTCCATTCAGTTCCAGCCTCTGTTGGTCAATAACCTGATAATGAGAGAAAGGTCTGGCAATGCTAAATATTGGGTCCCCCCTGAGAGAATACCAAAATTGGATGAGGTCATTGATTCGTTAATTGAGTTTAAAAAACAAAATTTTTATTTCGTACGCAATTCAGAGAATAACCTACGTTTGGTAAAAAAATATTTTAGAGGCACGTTAACCAATAGAGAAGTTAGGTGTCTTTATGGAGTTAAGACTATGCTTATTGCCAACAATGGCGATATCACCACCTGTTTTGACTGTTATGGAAATACACGCAACAGTTCTCTTAAAGAGGTGTGGTTTTCAGAGCGGGCTGCCTACGCAAGAGACAGAGTCAAAAACTGTAAGCACCCCTGTCTTCTACCGTGTTTTGTGGATGTATAAAAAAAGCATAATTAAGACAAAAAGATGTTTTATAATAATTTTACTTTGCATTAATTTTTATTCCAATACCTTAAATGTAAACCATAATGATACATTTGCCTTTTCAGAGAAAAAGAATTTTTTTTCACAATGGACTTATGAAGATTCTGATAATTCATTAATAAAACAGGCCCAAAGATCTTTTCAAGAGGGTTTGTTTGATGAATCTATAAAGTATATTGAGACATTTTTGAGCCAAATTAAAAGATATTCAAAAATAGATAAGAGAGTAGAGGCATTAGCATATATAGGATTAGCAAGCTCTTATGTAGAGAAGGGTATCAAAGGCGAAACCGGAGGTTATTACAATAAAGCCAAAAGTTACTTTGAAACTGCCTCAAGGCTGTTAAGAGACTCAGATTTATTAAATATTTCTATATCTTCTGGATTGGGATTTGTGTATTTAAAATTGGGTGATCACATAGAGGCGATTAAATCTCTAGAGAAAGGCCTAAAGAGATATCCCTTGTATAAGTTTAAAAAAGAGTATCTGGATATCTTGACAAATCTTGGTTATGCTTATTTAGATAAGAAAGACTTTCTCCAAGCAAAGGAATACTTTACGAAGGCATTAGAGGTATCTCGCTTTGATTGCTGCTCTAGTTCTAGTTTATCTATTTATCTGGGTTTGGCCTCCTCTTACCGCGAATTAGGAGAATACGAGCAGGTTTTGAAATACCTAAATATGGCCCTGAAGGATTATC
>JAMWDA010000142.1 GCA_023818995.1 Candidatus Omnitrophota bacterium | reverse complement strand
ATTCTTATAGAATTAAATAATTGTTTTTAAAGATTGTTAAAGAATGACTCAGAATTTTAATTGTCCTGTCTGCATCTGTTTCATCATCTTTTCCATATTACTAATAGTTTTATTGTTCTCTTCCGCTTTTTTCTTAAAATTATCAAACGCAGAAGAAAAATTATCTATCGCTTTTAAAACTACTCCGACTTCATAATCAGCCATTTTTTAGCATTAACTCCTTTTGATATTTTATCATCTCATCATACTCTATCTCATATAAAGCCCACATTAACTCAAATTCAAAACTTGATACATAATCAGGTATTTCGCTCGGAAATCTTCTCAATTCTTTACATAACCAAAGAATTTTTCTTAATTCCGAATTCTCAACTATTTTTTTTTAACTCTACGGTTTTGTTTATACCACTCAAATCTAAAATTCTATTTATAACTCTATCCATCGCTACGGCAGATTTTTCTCTCAATATTCCATAATCTTGCTGACTAAATCTTGGCTCAATAACACATTCAATAAAAATTAAAAGAAAAAATCTTTCCATATCAATTTTTCCTGTTTCTTCATCAGTTGCTCCTCGCAGTATATTATACCTTTTTGAAAACGACAAAGACTGCACTTTTATTGACCCGCCCCACTCAGGAACCTCTATTACTTCAGTTTGAGTATCTTTTGTATTTAAAATATCCTCTCTAGTTAATATATTTAATATATTTTTATTACTCATTTTCTTTCTCCTCTTTCTTTCTATTCTTTACTTCCCATAATATATCTTTAATCGTATCTAAATCGGCAAAGAAATCGATAGGGAAGACCTTCGAACTCTCCCGTCTCTCATAGAGAGCCCGAAGTAAATCTTCCCTATCTTCTTTGTCTTCAAAAGTAAAAATTACTCTGCCTTTGCTATCCTTCTTAGTATCTTTTAAAATACATTTTTTATGGTAAAGATAAGCGGCGTGTCTATAATCACCCGTTGAATATATCATACTCATATCAATCTTTCCTACCTTTCTTTTCTTTATTTTTAAATAATTCTTATGACTGTTTATACGATAAAGACCCCGCTCCAGTAAATTTAATTGCTTCTGTTACTGCGCCTGTATGCGGAACAGTTGCTCCCCAATCTACAATCGCTCTTCCAACCCAATATTCATCAATTGATTTATCAGGGTAAAGTAAAACATAAAAGAAGTTGTTTTGGGCACAGGCTTTAAACCAATAATCGTTTGTCTGATACCCATCAGCCGTTCCTGACCAATCTCTATAAGTTGCTACTCTTTGACGATATCCATCGCAGAAAGCAGTTACATCTACATTCTCAAGTTTAATATCTAACTTCCAATTAAACATATTACCTACATCCATCGTAGTTGCATAATAATAGTCAGCCGTTAAACTATCACCTGACGCTCCAGCAGGAGTAACTATGACTTTACCTAATTCATACCTTATTTGAAAAACTCTATTTGTATTACCATCTGCAAAATTTCCTTCTAAAACCGGAGAGGGATTATCAACCCAAAGCTCTTTTGAACCACTCCATACTGAATAAGGCGGATAAGTAACTCCATCGACTATTTCTGGACTAGTATTCGGAACTAAATCTTCAGGCGGATTGCTTATCCTGACTGTGCTTAACTGAGCGAGTATTTTTGCATTTTTACCACTCCTCCTCTGATTTGCCATCTAATTCACCTCCTTTTCTTTTCCTTATTTTTTTATGTATCTTTGGCTTTATATCTTTTACTTCATTATTTTCATTATCTTTATCTCTTATATCATTTATATCATTATCTTTAATTTTGATTATATTTACACCTGATATAATATATCTTACCATAAACTATCGCTTCCTTAAAAAATTCATTATTGAAACTTTCTCCCTTTTCTTTTTATGTAAAGAAACATCTCTATCGTAAAAAAGGTCGAAAATTTATGAGTTATATTATCAACATCAGTTATCGGAACATCATTTATAGAACTTATATTAAAATCAACCACTCCTACTTTATAATCTGCTCTTATATCTGCAGTTGGACCTTGAATTTCATTAAATCTTATATATCCTTCATCATAATTGACAGTATATTCGGTTTCATTTACTAAAACTCCATTTCTATAAACTTTTGGAATAAAATCATAAGACCAACCATCTTGAAAAGATGTATAGACTATATAATCAATTGTTTCTAATTTATCGAAATATCCCATCAATGGTATACCTGTTTCTCCATTTGTTTCCGCATTTTCAAGAACTCTTAAAACTTTATTTTTTAATATCATTTGCTCGTCAAAAGATTTTGTAAAAAGGTTTATCTGTAAATATAAATTTTGTTGCCTTTTTGTATCAGAAATTTCCCATAAAGTTTGTCTATCTGACAAGAATGATACTGTTATAAAAGGCTTTTCTTCTTTTGATAAAACAAGGTCAGGTGAACTAACTTTCACACTTTTTAATTCAGGAACATTATCTTTTAGATACTCTACAAACGCTTTTCTTATCATAAAATTTTAAATGCCTCTTCAACCTCTTTTTTAAAATCTTCTTTAACTTCTATCAATGATTTTCTCATATACCCCCATTCTCCTTCTGTATGCCTATAATACTCATTATACTCTTGGGCTTTTGCATAAGACGAAGCAGGACTATCCTTTGGTACCCCAATCGTAGCCATTAACCCATCGTTTTCAAAAATATATTGAATTTCTCTTCTTAATGTTCCTGTCTTTTTAGGTGCTCTTCCTTTCGCAAGCCTTTCTATATTTATCGCATACTTTGCTATTACTGTCTTTGTTTTATGCCTTATTTTTGGCATATTCGATAGCAACCATTTTATCTTATCATTACCAAAAGCAGTTACTTGTAAATCCAGCATTATTTTACCCTTTTTAAATATATAATCCATCTATTACCAGAAGGGTTAGTTATAGATTTTATTACATAATCTATATTTCTACGCCTAACTTTTCCATCTATTAACTGATAATCAAAAAGATTTAAATTACCTTGATAAATGCAATAAGCGTCACCCGGAGTAAGTATACCTAAAATCGACGCTTTTTCTGAATCTATATCAAGCATCCTTGTAGTAACATCGTGCCAAGATACCATAAGAGGTAATTTTAAATATATCCCACTTATTGGCTGATTTGTATACGGGTCAACTACCGATGCCATAACATAGTTTATATATACTTGCTCTGTAAACTCTTTAAAAGCAATATTTATATCTCTATCTAAAATATCCATTTTTCACCTTACTACATCAAATCTTTGAATATCTTGTGTCTTTATTGAAAATTCTGGAGATTCTCTAGCTCCATATCTTTTGTAAAAATTATCTCTCTGTTGGACTGCTCTGTTATAACATATTTCCGATAACTCTCTATATTTAGACGAAATCGTATCTTTGTTTACTGACTCTGGACCTATAGACCAACTAAATCCTTCGGCATATTTTCTAGCCATCGCTTTACAGCAATGGGACATAGCAAAAAGAACCACAGCTGTCTCAAGTTGAACCGGTAAATCAGATAAACTTGTTTTTCCTGTCTCAAGCAATCCTTCTCCTATCCATACATCTATACTATCATCAGTAAAAAAATTAAAATAATAATCAACTACTACACTCGTTACAGGAGGCACATTAAAAACTATAACTCCTTTTACTAAATCAACTATGTATTCATCTGGAGTTAAAGGCACTCCATCCACAATTACATAAACAGAACCTTCTACTATAGGATAGTATTTTAAAAGAAATCTTTTATTTTCACCATCTATAATACCTTCTGGTATTTCATTTCTTATTAAATGGCTAATTGAGGTATCGTCTATCCCTACTCTTACTCTATTTCTTAAATCTATAAGATTTGTCACTATCTTCCCCCCATTCTTTTTATTTCAACCATAAACTCTTTATGTTCTCTGCTCATATCCTTCATTTGGTCGCATATATTTTGCAGTGTTTGTGTGTTATGTTGAATATGGTTTTCAATGATTGTCGTGAATTTTGCTGTAATTTCTTTCCTCTCATCAGACGCTTCTTTAACCGACATAAGAAAATGCGTTATCAATAACTTCGCTATCCATATCATCACACCTGCAAAAGTTAAAGCCATCGTTACTGGGAAACCAAATTCTTTTAATAAATCTTGCATATTCGTTATCTCCTTCTCTATCCTAAAACAACCCAATTCGGCGATTCTGGTGTTCCGTTATTGCCCTCCCACTGATT
>JAMWDA010000004.1 GCA_023818995.1 Candidatus Omnitrophota bacterium | reverse complement strand
TTCTAAAAAAAGATAAAAATAATGAAAAGGGAGATAGTCTATACTCTACAAGCACCAAAAGACATACTATTAGGAATATAACTGATAGTTCAACAAAAATACTATGTGTAAGTTCTCCCCCTGTGCTTTAGAGAAAGGAGAATTATGAGTAAACCAAAAATATTATTATGTGAAGATGAACTAAACTACCGGCAATTAATTAAAAATTTTTTGATAAAGAACGGTTACGATGTCCATCTTGCCGTAGATGGATTAGAGGCTATAGAAAAAGTAAAAAATATACAACCCGATATTATAATTTTAGATATACGTATGCCTAAAATAGACGGTATAGAGGTGGCTGAACAGATTAGAAAGTTTGATAAAAAAATAAAAATAATTTTCCTCACTGCTTTTCAAAGTCCTCAACTTTCTCAAGAGGCAGAAAAATACAATATCTCTGCTTATATTACAAAACCTACTTCTTTAGAACAAATACTTGATACGATAAAGGAATCCTTAGCGTTGTAAAAGGGTGGTTATCTTAATTATAGGCAGGAATAAAGCAATAACTATGCCTCCCACAACTATACCTAAAAACCCAATTACAATTGGCTCAATAAGACTGGTTAAAGAAGCTATAACTGCCTCGGTCTGCTCTTCATAAAACTGAGCTATTTTACTTAACATTGCTTCCATCTTACCTGTCTTCTCACCTACAGCAATCATCTTTACTACCATAGGAGGGAATATCCCACTTTCTTCTAATGGCTTAGAAATAGGGATACCTTCTTGAATAGATTTCTTTGCACCTAACACTGCTTCTTCAATGATTTTGTTACCTGAGGTTTTACCAACTATATCTAAAGAAGCTAATATGGGAACACCACTCTTCACCAGTGTAGAAAAAGTGCGAGCAAACTGAGCAATACTAATCTTTTTTATTATATCTCCCAATATAGGTAAAGAAAGAAGAAAGCGATGATAATTTTTTTTACCTCTATCCGTAGAGATGTATTTTCTAAATAAAGCAAATAAAATAAAAAAGATAAAAATTAAATAAACGATACTGTTTCTAAGCATATCAGAGAAATTAATGAGCAACTGTGTGGGAAGGGGTAACTTACCACCTAAACTTTCAAAGATACTCTTGAATGTGGGTATTACCTTAAAAATTAAAAAAGCAGTTATCCCTATAGCCATAGATATTACCACAATAGGATAAGTGAGGCTGGATATTATCTTCTTCCTTAAAGCACTTGTCTTCTCTAAATAAACTGATAATCTCTCTAAAATCTCAGGCAGATTACCGGAACTTTCAGCAGCTTCTACCATACTCACATATAACTCAGAGAAAATATTCGGATATTTAGAAATAGATGAAGCTAAAGAAGCTCCTTCTTGTAAATCCTTAGTAATTGCGTTAATTACTTTTTTAAAGTATTGATTCTGTGTCTGCTGATACAAAGTATCCATTGCTCCTACAATAGGTATACCACTCTCAATTAAAGTTGTAAGTTGGCGAGAAAATACTACCAACTCATCTGTCTTTATACTTCCTCTCTTAGATACTCTTTCTTCCTTTATTTTACCACTTATTTTTCTTAAAGAAACAATTACCTCTCCCCGATTATGGAGATACTCTATTGCTTTATCTTCAGATTCCGCTTCTATTTTCCCTTTAACAATATCGCCATCTTTGTTTTTGATCGTATATAGAAAAGTATACATAAATCTACAAAAATTAATTTTCTATCCTGCCACTCTTAAAACTTCTTCTAAACTGGTTATCCCCTGACAACATTTATCAAAACCATCTTCCTTTAAGGAAATAAAACCTCTTTCTTTTCTGGCGTAATCTACAATATCATCTTCCGAGGCTCTTTTAATTATCATTTCTCTAATTATATCATCAAAAAGCAAAACTTCCAATAATGCGAGTCTTCCATAATAACCGGTATAATTACAAGAAGGACAACCTCTTGGTCTAAATAGTTCTCTGGTTATAGGTTTAAATCCTAATCTCTCCAACACATTCTCTTCAATATCATCTTTAACTCTACACTTTAAACATAATTTCCTTACCAATCTTTGAGCAGTAGTAGCGATTATTGAAGAAGCCACCAAAAAGGGTTCAATACCCATATCTATAAGACGTGTTATTGCCCCTACCGAGCTATTAGTATGTAAAGTAGAAAAGATAAATTCTCCTGTTAGAGATGCCTTAATGGCAATGTCAGCAGTTTCTGCATCACGTATCTCTCCTACCATAACTATATCCGGTGATTGTCTCAACACACTTCTTAAACAATGAGCAAAGGTTAAACCTATATCTGGCTTTACCTGTATCTGGGTAATACCATCAAGTTGATACTCTACGGGATCCTCTATGGTAATTATATTCTTCTGAGGATTGTTAAATTTACTTATTATAGAATATAAGGTTGTAGATTTACCACTACCAGTAGGACCGGTAACTAATATAATCCCAAAGGGTGAACTTAATGCTTTTTCAAAAAGTTTAAGTGGCTTTTCAGAAAATCCCAATTTATCTATACCAGAAGAGAGGTTACTACTATCTAAAATTCTCAAAACAATTTTCTCACCAAAATTAGTAGGCAAGCTGGAAACCCTAAAATCTATAGTCTTACCTTCAAATTTAACTTTGAACCTTCCATCCTGCGGTATCCTAAATTCGGTAATATTCAAAGAAGACATAATTTTCAATCTCGCTATCACAGCATCTTGGTTAACTTTAGGCAAACTCAATCCGTGTTGAAGCACACCATCTATCCGATACCTTACAGAAACATCCGAAGAGGTAGGTTCTATGTGTATATCTGAAGCTCGCCGTTTAATCCCCTCATAAATAATCAAGTCAACGATACGAACTATGGGTGGTAACTTACTTTCCTTTACAAGAGTTTCTATACCTATACTTTCATCAAAAGATTGTTCCTTTACGGTTACCTTAGAAAAAATATCTTCTTTTAAATTTTGCTCTTTTTCTTCCTTAATAACATATAAATTATTAAGAAATTTATTTATCTTTTCTTCCTTACACAATACAGGGCAAATCCTTTTAAATGATGTTGCTAAATATAACTCGTCGATAACCACGATATCCAAAGGATTGGAAGTAGCTATTGTTAGCACATCTCCTATCCTTGATATAGGGACCACTTTATAACGAAAAGCTAAATCTTGTGGTAAAAGTTCTTTATTCTCTTTAGGTAGGTGATACTTATCTAAATCCAAATAAGGTATCTTATACTCTCTAGAAAATATAATGAGAAGTTCCTCTTCGCTAACAATATTATTCTTAATAAGTTCCTCTTTAAACTCTTTAAAATTACTTGATTTTTTTTCTAAATCTCTTATCACCTCTTTTTTCTCTCTTCTATAATCAATAAGATATTTTGATATTCTTTGCTTTAAAGATTCCATAATTTAAAAATATCTTTATAAATTATCTCTCCTCAGCAGAAGTAACTCTTAAAACTTCCTCTAAACTGGTTATGCCTTTCTCTAATTTCAATATGCCATCTTCTCTTAAGGTCAACATGCCCTTAGTTTTTGCCTCTTTCCTAATTATGTGCTCATTGGAAGATTCGTTTATTAATCTTCTTATGTCTGGATCCAAATGTAGATACTCTCCTAATACTATTCTACCCTTGTATCCACTATTGTAACATAACTTACATCCTTTGGGTTTATAGATAACTGCTTCTTTTTTTATTCCTAATTCTTCCTTTACACTCAGGGGGACATCGGAGAGTTCTTTGCAGTTTTCACATAACCTTCTTACTAAACGTTGAGCCAAAACACCGACAATTGTTGAAGAAATAAGAAACGGTTCTACCCCCATATTTATTAAACGAGTAACTGAACCGGAAGAAGTGGTAGTATGTATGGTAGATAAAACTAAATGCCCGGTAAGAGCAGATTTTATAGCTATATCCACAGTCTCAAAATCTCTAATTTCACCTACCATTATTACATCGGGATCCTGACGTAAGATAGAACGAAGGGCAGAGGCAAAAGTTAACCCAACTTCTTCATTGGTGTTAACTTGATTTATACCGGCTAATTGATACTCTATAGGATCCTCCACGGTGATAATGTTCTTTTCAGGAGTATAGATATGCCTTAGAATTGAATACATCGTGGTAGTTTTACCACTACCTGTAGGCCCACAAACAAGAATCATACCATAAGAAGACAGAGAATCACGTTTCAATTGGTTAATTAACTCTCCTTCAAACCCTAATCGGTCTAAATCAAGTAAAGCTAACGATTTATCTAAAATACGTAAAACGATTTTTTCTCCCATAACCGAGGGTAAGACAGAAACTCTAAAATCCACATCTCTACCTTCAATATTCAATCTAAATCTTCCATCCTGTGGTAATCTGTGTTCGGTAATATCTAAATTGGCTATAACCTTTATACGAGAGATAACAAAATTATACATACTCTTAGGGAAAGTGTGTGCTTCTCTTAAAACCCCATCTATACGATAGCGCACACGAGAATGCTCTCTTAATAACTCAATTAAAACATCAGAAGCTTTTTCTTCTACCGCTCTTCTAAAAATGTAATTGGTAAGTTTTACTACAGGAGCTTCCTCTATAGAACGCAAAATATCCTCATCTTTAATCTCTTCTTTCTCTTCTTTTACAATCTCTATAGAAGAGCCTCCTGAACTCTTTATTATCTCTTCAATGGTAGTAGTTATTGACTCTTGATAATTGACATCTAATGCCTGTTGTAACTCCCAACGCAAGGCAATAACAGGATTTATCTGTGAGCCGGTTATTTTCTCTAAATCTTCTAAAACCAATACATTCAAAGGATCACTGGTAGCCACGGTAAGAATGTTACCTATCTTACTTAAAGGAATAACTTTATACTTCCTCGCTAAATCTTTAGGAATTAAACCTAAAATCTCCTTAGATATTTTAATATTCAAAACCTTTATAAGAGGTATGGATAGATAAACGGAAAGAAACATCATAAGGTCCCTCTCTTCAACATAACCTAACTCTATAAGGAGCTCAGTTAAAGAACCCCCTTTTTTAGTATATAAATCCAAAAACTTTTCCAGTTGCTCTTTTGTAATTACCCCTCTATCTACTAATAGTTTAGTAAAATCTCTACTTAATTCATGCATATTTATATAAGCTCATCGTTAATATTCTAAAAATCTCAATAAATTTCTCTTACCCTATTATCTCAATCTCTATGAGTTTATTTTTTATATGTGTTACCTATTTTGAATTTCATACTTAGGTTGTCAAATCTTTTAATAACAACTATCAATCATTCTCCTTATCTGTGAAGCTGTGCTTATAAAAAGTTGAATATCTAATTGAGTTAACCTTTTTAATTCTTCTATTACATTACTTTCTAAAGGATTAGCCATTACAACACTCAAAATATTACCTACTTTATCTATAGGTATTAAACAATACTTCATAGCTAAATCCTTAGAGGTAAATTTAACTACCTCCTTAGGAATCTCGTAATTATCCAAAGGTAAATAAGGCAAACCATACTCTATAGCAATTGCTTGAGCAATATCTTCCTCTTTAGCTAAACCCAATTTCACTAAAATATCTCCCAAAAGACCACCTTCTTTATTCTGGACTTCTAAAGCTTCCTGAAGTTGATGATAATTAATTATGCCTCTATCTATTAGTATCTCTCCTAATAACCTTTTTTTTTCTTTATCTTTTAATCCCATTCAAACTCTAAAAATATGCTTGTTAATTAGAAATAAAGGATTGAAGACACATTTAAGAAGAAATAACAGAAAGGTAAACGTAAATTAAATAAAAATTGAATGGAAACCATATTTATTCAAAACTATCAGAACTACCATCCTGTTGCCCTTTCAATGCCCAAATTGTAGAAATACCTTTGATTAAATCATTAATTCTTATAGGCTTAACAATATAGTAATCCGCATCTAAATCGTAAGTCTTTTTTATATCGTTCATCTGGTTCTTACCAGAAATAACTATAGCTGGTATATTAGATTTTTTATCCTCCCTCAACCACTTTAAAACCTCCCATCCATCAACTTTGGGCATAGCTAAATCTAAAATAACTATATGGGGAGAAAACTCTGTTATTTTAGCTTTTGCTTCCTCCCCATCAAAAGCAACCATAACCTCAAAACCTCTCCTCTTGAGTACTGACTCCAAAAGCTCCACTATTTCCTTCTCGTCTTCGGCAATAAGTATCTTTTTAGGTTCAACCATAATATTAATAGTTATTATTCTCTTTCACTACTTTAATCATATCTTTTAAAAAATCTTTCTCGGCAACTGCTAATTTTAGATGATGATTGATAAGCAAAGATAAATTTTTGGGTGCTTCTTTTAACTCCTCAGATTTATTTATAAGCCATCTTTTTACACTCTCTAGAAATCTTAATCTAAGACGTAAGTAAGGCATGATATCTCTACCTTTAAGAAAAGGTAGGAAATAAATAGCAATATCTAATTCTATAAATGGGCGTCTTTTAGAAAGTAATGCCTCTTTACAAAGAGCAACAAATTCTTTTTCTCCTTTAGGAGTTATAGAATAAACAAACTTATTGATATGTTTATTACTTTTTATCTCTTCCCTCTTTATTAATCCCTCTCTAACCATCTTCTTTAAAGGATAATATATAGACTTAGTCTCTATCTTGGAAAACACACCCAATTCCTTTTCTATAATTTTCTTAATATCGTAACCGGAAACAGAAGAATTCTTAAGAATGCCAAGAATTATTAATCTCTGTATCATCCTTTAAATACTCCCATTTTCCTGAACTTATTATATCTTCTGGCTAACAATTCTTGGGGGGTGAAAGAAGATATCTCCTCTAATTTTTTTAGAAGAGCCTTCTTTAAATTGTTAGCTGTTTCTTCATAATTGCGATGTGCTCCTCCATATGGTTCAGGTATAATCTCATCAACAACACCTAATTTAAAAAGTTCATCACTGGTCAACTTTAGGGCTTCTGCTGATTGAGGAGCCATTTTAGCATCTCTCCATAAGATTGCTGCACAGCCTTCTGGTGAAATGACTGAATAGTAAGCGTACTGCATAATAAGAATAACATCTCCTACCCCTATGCCTAATGCTCCTCCGCTCCCACCTTCACCAATAACTATAACAATTATAGGGGTTCTTAACCCAAACATATCTCTTATGTTCTCAGCAATAGCCAAAGCCTGTCCACGTTCCTCTGCACCTATACCAGGATAAGCTCCTCTTGTATCTAAAAAAGAAATTATGGGCAAAGAAAATCTCGCCGCTAATCTCATAATTCTCATAGCTTTACGATAACCCTCAGGATGAGGACAACCAAAATTTCTCTCTAAATTTTCCTTTGTATCTTTACCTCGCTGATGCCCTACAATTGCTACTTTCTTACCTTCCAGTTTAGCAAATCCTGTGACTATTGCTTTATCATCTCCAAATAACCTATCACCATGAAGTTCTATAAAATCTTTCATTATCAAATTTATATAGTCTAAGGTGGTTGGTCTTTGAATATGACGAGCAATTTGAACTTTTTGCCAGGCAGTAAGATTAGAGTAAATCTCCTTTTTAAGAGCATTCAATTTGGTCTCTAAGTTTTTAATCTCTAAGGATAAGTCTATATCTTTAGACTCAGAAAATTCTTTAATCTCTTTAATCTTTGCTTCCAATTCTATTATAGGTTTCTCAAAATCCCAATACTGCATCGTTAACCTTATCAAGAAAATAAAATTTAAAAATATCAATTTATTGGTTTAATCTACGATTTCTACCTCTGTGCCCAAGGGGATGATATCGGATAATTCTTCAACATCTTTATTATGCATACGAACACACCCTTGAGTTACTTGCTTACCAATTTCATTTTCATCTTTACTGCCATGAATACCATAACCGATAATATTTAACCCCATCCACCTTGTTCCCAAGATATTCTCAGGACTGCCAGGAGGAACAACTGCGCCTGCTTTGAACCAAGTGGGATTCTCCAGTTTGTTAACAATTTTAAAGGTGCCTATTGGGGTTGAATTATCTTTACCTGTAGAAACTATATAGGTTTTCATAACCATCCCATTACGTTTCAAAAAAAGTAGATTTAAAGATTTATCTATAGCTATAGAAAACTTACACATATTAACTTTTAGTTTCTGACCGGGCATAATTGTATCCGAAGTTAAACTATTTGCCCGACGAATCAATTCTACGGTGGTATTAAATTTCTTAGCAATCTTAGTAAGGTTATCTTTACTTTGAACAATGTACTCCTGGCTACATTCATCAATAAGGGGAGAAAAAAGAATCTTCATATTTACCTCTTCTAATTTCTTTTTTAGTGCCTCCATAATTTCTGGTTTATTAGCTTTCTCTAAGTTTTCCTGCAAAATAGCTTTAGCTTTTAGAAGGTCTTTCTCTTCTTCTATATTTAAAAGATGTGGTTTAATTTCCTCTTTTATACTTTCGGATATATGACGTTTATGAGGTAGAGAAGTGATAATTACCAATATGATAATTACTATTCCAATACCTAATACTAAAAAAATACGTTTATTCATATCTCCTCCTATCTATAAAATAAAAGAAAAACTATAAAACCGATACTACCTCCTACTATAACCTCAACAGGAGTATGCCCAACAAGCTCCTTTAATCTTTCTTCTCCCACCCTTCTTTTCTTATGAAAGTCATCAAGAATATTATTAAGAACCCTTGCCTGAACACCTATAGAACGACGCCAAGTCTGAGCATCAAACATCGTTATAAGAGCAATTATTGCTGCTAAAGCAAATACCGGTGAAGAGAATCCCTCCTCTTTACCTAAGGAAAGTGCCAAACTTACTACAGCCGCGCTGTGAGCGGATGGCATACCACCGGTTCTTAATACCCAATAAAAACTAAATTTTTTACCACCAGCTATACCAATAATTATTTTTATACCCTGGGCTATTGCCCAGCTAAGTATAGTAATCCAAAGCACTTGATTAGAAAATATACCCCCCCAAAAATCTTGCATAAAAATTATTATAAAGCTAACTTAAATATTGTTCAACTCAAATTTTTTATAAGTAAACAAAGATATAAAAAGCAGGAAATCTAAAACTACTTATAAACTTATTTATTTATCTTTTCTCGCTACTGAAATAATTAATTATTCTAAGGAAAATGGTTTTTAAAATTTGAACTTCGTTACAAGTAAGATGGGTCCTCAAAAATATTCTACGGAAAGAATTAAATGAAGAATCTATAAATTCCTTCTTTACCCCCAGAACAGTCATCGCTTTTTGAATAAAAACAAGAAGAGTTTCTATATCTTCTTTCTTAGCCAAATCTAAAGAATCTATATACATAACATTATCCAAATATTCAAGAATCTTATAACAAACTATTCCCACAGCAAAGGCTAAATTGTAAGAAGAAAAATTTGGATTAGCAGGAATATAAAAAACACTATCGCAGTATCTCAATTCCTCTTTAGATAAACCAAAGTCTTCCTTACCAAAAATTATACTAACCACTCCCTTTGATGCTTGTGCTACGATAGAAGGGAGAATATAATTTAAATTATATATGAGTTTATCTGCTCGTTTCCTGCGGGTTGTGCCAAAAACAAATAGAGAATCTTTTAAAGCCTGTTTAAGTTCATCAAATACTTTTGCTTCTTTCAATAAATCATTAGCTCGCTTAGCTACTTTAAAAGAAATAGTGCTTAAGTTTGGCTTAACTAAATAAAGATGGGAAAACGAGGTGTTCTTTAGAACCCTCGCACACAGTCCAATATTCTCCTCTATCGTAGGATTTACTAAAACGATACGAATATTCTTTATAATTCTAACCTTATCTAAAGTTAATCCGTACACCTTTATCCCTTAAGAAATCAAATAACCGTTCAATCTCTTGAGGCTCTCCTTCAAATTTAACTATCGCCCATCCCATCTCTGTGGAAAAGGAAGCTTCTACAATATTAGGAATAACATCAAAATTTTTAATGATATAATAAAATATTGGTTCCTCCTTAAGCTCACCGGGAATGATTAACTCTACTTCTCTACCCATATTTACCTCCCTGAAAATTTACTATCAATTAAACGCCCGTCTCTGTATCCCTCCAACCACAAATTGGACTGGTAATGAAATCTATCAAATGAGAAATCCCATCTTCGTTCTCTATGGCAGTAAATTTCAATCCTAAACTTAACTCTTCTTCATTCAACCAAACGATCTCACCATTACCTATTAACTGACCGGTAGGAATATTAAAGGTGAATTTAATTTTTTGATGGGGGATAAATTGAGATAATTTGTTTTTATCAATATAAGCTACAAAGATACCACCTGTAGAAATATTTAGCACACTTCCCTCACATAGATAGGTACCCCCCACGTCGTAAAAATCAATATGACTAGCAGATATAGCTCTATTATATTTACGTCTCTCCATAATTAACTTAATCCAAACATAATTATTCCTAAAAATAAAAATAAACCACTCATCGCTAATTTTATTTTCCCTAAATTATTTTTAATGAAATGATTAAATTGTTTAGAAGTAACACCTATTATAGAAAAGATAAAAATTATTACTAAAGGCGAAATAAACATAAGATTGTAAATTAAAAGATAAAACCAAGCTCTTAATCTTAAATCGGGTATCTTTAAAATAAATACTATAGTGGGTAAATATACTTGCCCTGTGCAAACTGATTCTAAAATAGAAACAGAAAAACCTACAAAAAACGACACCAAACACAATTCTAATATACGATGATATTTTTTTTCTCTTAAGTTGGCTCCTATAACCAAGTTTATCCTCTTCTTCAAAAAGTCAGGTAGCTGAAGAATTAGACCATCGGTTTGTTTAGTTTTTTTAAATTTAAAATAATCGTATAAAGCAGAACCAGCTAAAAAGAAACAGAGTGAACCTACAAAATAATAAAAAATTTTCATAATAATATAAAAGTGTCTCAAAGAGTACAAAAATTTTAAAAGCCCTAATCCTATAAGTATGTAAGTAAAAAAAACACTAAAAATGTAAGAGATGCCAATATACAATATTTCTTTCTTATCGTAACCATAAACACCTAAAAAAGAAATAAAGAAAACTATCACAGCAAATGCACAAGGATTAACCCCATCGATAAGCCCTGCGGAAATAATAGTGAATATGGAAATACTCTTAAACCTCTCTATCAACTCCTGAGGCGAGGAAAAAATTGGTAATAGAAACTTATTTTCCTGACACCTATCAATAAGATTCTCTAAATTAGCCTCTATCTCTTTTTTACCCACAAGAAAATTGTTTCCTATAAATATTGAAGGGACAAAAGCATTTTTATTACCATACTCCTGAGCTAAATAAATTAGTAAAGAAAGATTCTTGGGGTCGGTAGTATCAAGCATCTTCAATTCAATCTTATCAGCGTATTTTTCTAATATTTTATTTAAATATTCGTTTTTTAGTTCTATGCAAGATTTACAATGGGGAGAATAAAATAAAACTACCTCTGTTTTATTATTCTGGGCAAAAATATTGCCCGCGATAATTATACTAAACAGTATACCAACTAAGCTTACTAAAATATTCCTCATTATTTTATTTCCTGTAGCTTAAGTTTTATTATAAGCCATTTTTAATATAAATCAATAAGTTTATCTTTAAATAGGGGGTAAATTTTTACTGAATTCCCATAAATTTCTATTGTATTTCTATATTTTAACTTTAGTAAAATATACAGATATTTCGTCTTCAATCTTCTTGACAAGATGGAGTTTTATAGGTATATTTAAAAGAAGAAATTTATAGAGCTATAGATAAAATATTAATTTTTGAAGGATTTTTGTTCTCCTCGTTATAATAAAAAGTGCCATAGCATAATGAATAGTATATTTGAATCTTTTAAAGAAGTATATGGTAAATCCCCTCAAAAAGAACTTATTTATTTTAAGCAAGGTAAAGAATATACCACTCTTACTTATCAAGATGTTTATACCAAGGCAATAAAATTAGCCTACCTACTTAAAAAACATAATATTAAAAGGGAAGATAAAGTAGCTATCGTATTAGAAAATAGTCCTCTCTGGGTAAGTGTTTATTTAGGAATTATGCGCTTAGGTGCTATAGCTGTCCCTTTATACTATCAAACTGAAAAAAACGAAATGAAGGATATACTTGTTCATTCACAATCTAAAATTATTACTACCTCCTCTAACCTCTTGCCTTACCTAAAGGAGATTGCAGAAACTCTAAATATAAAAACTGTCACTGTTGATACTGAGGAAATTGCTGAGGATGATAAAAAAATAGAAGAATTTCTCCCCAAAGATAACATTTTACCTGAAGCGATTGCCTCACTCGTTTATACTTCAGGCACAACTGCTACACCTAAAGGAGTAATGTTAACACATAAAAATTTCCTTGCTAATGTGGAATCAATTAAAAAGCTAAATATAATTACTCCTAACGATTGTCTTATCTCTATACTTCCCTACCACCATACTTATCCTTTTGTAGTTAACCTTTTATTACCTATACTTACGCAAGCAAAAATTAGTTTCCCTTCACATATTGAAGGTGAAGAGATTCTTGATTGTATACAGAATACAAAAGTTACCGTGATGGTAGCTGTTCCTCGTGTATTAAGCCTTTTTTATGAAAAAATAAATGCTAAAATAAATTCTTTACCTTTTTACAAAAAAACACTTGTGAATACTCTTCTTAACATAGGAGTTTTTTTAAGAAAAAGAATTTCTTTTAATCTCGCCAAAATAATCTTAAAAGAGTTGCATACAAAATTTGGCAAAGGCTTTAGATTTCTAATAAGCGGTGGGTCTAAATTACCCGTAGAGATTGCCCAAGCCTTCTATAAATGGGGATTTACTATACTGGAAGGTTATGGGTTAACCGAAGCCTCTCCCGTAATAACTTTTAATAAACCTAACGATTTTAAACTTGGCTCAATAGGTAAGCCCATACCCGATGTAGAAGTAAAACTCTATAACCCTGATGAAAATGGTATAGGAGAAATTATTGCCAAAGGAGAAAATATTACACAAGGTTATTATAACGACCATGAATATACTAAACAGGTAATCAAAGATGGATGGCTATACACAGGTGATTTGGCTTACAAAGATAAAAATGGTTTCTATACTATCGTAGGTAGAAAAAAGGAGATGCTCGTCTTAAGTTCAGGCAAAAAGATTGCTCCTGAAGAATTGGAAACTTATTATCTGAAAAGTCCTTACATTAAAGAGATATGCATATTTTTATCGCCATCCACTAAAGATGCCTTAAATGCAGTTATTTTACCTAACTATGAACATTTTCGTGAACGAGAAGTAACTCAAATAAAAGATAGAATACGCTGGGAAATAGAAAACTTTTCTCATAACCTTCCTCATTATAAAAGAATAAAAAATTTTATAATCACAAATGAAAATTTACCACGGACTATTTTAGGTAAACTTAAACGTTATGAAATAGAAAAAAAGTATTCAAATCTTTCTACTTCTCAAGTAACTAAAAGGGTTCTACCCGAGGATAGCTATCTACTTAACCAATCGATCTGTCAGAAAGCTTTGGAGTATATATCACAGAAATTAAAAAGACCCGTTAATTTAGATGACAACTTAGAATTAGACCTCGGCTTAGATTCTCTACAACAGATAGAGATGCTACTTGACTTTGAAAAATTAACCAACATTCAAATAAATGAGGAAGAACTAATAGGTATATTTACTATGCGCGACGTCATAAAGAAACTATTTGAACATTCACCCGCGAAAACATCTTTTCCCACCACACAATTGGAAACAAAAATTACTCAATGGAAAGAAATCCTTATACAAACACCACCACAAATAGTTAAAGCTATAGATATAGAACAAAACTTACTCAAAAAATTTCTAAGTTTTATTTTAATTTCCCTTTTAGCTATAATCGTAAGAGTTATCTTTCGTTTAAAAGTAAAAAACAAAATTAACATACCCAAAGATACACCTTACATAATCTCTCCTAACCATTGTAGTTACCTGGACGGGTTTATAGTAGCAAGTGCTTTAGGCCCACGCATCATAAATAAAGTATTCTTTTTAGGATACAACGTATATTTTCAACAACCATTTATAAACTGGGCAGGCAAAATATTTCGTTTTATTCCTATAGACCCGATGATAAATCTAATAGAAAGTATGCAAGCTTGTAGTTACGTTTTAAGAAATTCTAAAATTATCTGTATCTTCCCTGAAGGAACGCGTTCTGCCGATGGTAAAGTGAAAGAATTTAAAAAAGGTATCGGTATACTTGTAAAAGAGCTTAACATACCTGTTTTACCTATGTATATAAAAGGAACATTCCAAGCCTGGCCACGGTATCGTCTCTTTCCTACTATCTCTAAAATAAAAGTAACAATAGGGGAAAAAATATCTCCTGAAACTTTAATTCAGGAAGGAAAAGACTCTTTAGATATATATCAGGCTATCGCTAATAGATTAAGGGATAAGGTTTTAGAACTCAACCGAAAAAATTAAATTTTCATAAAGTGAATTTAACCTAAAAATATATAATTATTAGTTTTTACTCCTCTAATTTTCAATTTATTCTTAAACAATAGATTTAAATCCTTAGGTGAAATAAAATCTTCTTTAATAAATTGGTAAACGAATTTATCTTTATCTTTCCTGGAAATTGCCCTAAAAATAGTTCTTTCCTCCAGAATCTTATTAAGTGCCATTATACCTAAAGTAATCCTATCTATTTTTTTATCGCTGATAATATAACTTTTATTTAAATTTGAATTCTTAAATTTATAAATAAATGGGTAAAAATTCTCATTATTCAAATTGTAGATATCAATAATTAATTTAACAAAATTAACTATTCGGGCAATATAAAAAAGAAAAAATATCCTATCTCGGCTAATATCTCTATCAAAATATGCAAAGCTACTACGAAAAAATATAATGTTATTTTTAATATAATCTAAGTTAGCTTGCTCATTTAATAACCCTTTACCCAAGACGGGATAAAATATGCTTATACCTAAAAATGCCCTTTGTTTACTTAAGTAAATTATATCTTTTAAAGCATCTCTGAATTTTTGCGAAGGGAAACCTGTGATAAAATGAATGGTAACGGGCACACCTTTTTGTGCTAAATAATTTGTCTTTGAAATCATAATTTTATTTTCCTCTCTTCTACCAAGGTAAAGCCGTAATCTCTTGTTACTACTTACTAAAGAAAAATCTATATGGGTTAAACCACACATTAACAATTTATCTATCAATCTTTTGCTTAAACCTTTAGCCATTATACCATTCATAAAAGATACCTTTATCTTCTCATTTCTATTAGAAAAATGGGAAATTATTAAATCTACTAACTTTTCTTTTTGAGGATGGAGGTTTATATTATCATCTTCAAAATTAAAATGTCTTATACCTAAAGAATAGGCGCTTTTCATCTCCTCTAAAATTTTCTCTACACTCCGTGCTCTAAATGGCTCCTTTATGCTACAGAAACGACAACCTAAATAACAGCCCCGCGAAGCAATTATCGCTGTAGAAATTAATCCATTAAATTTATAATTTCTATAATTGAACAGTCTCCTATCTACTAAGGGAAGTCCATCTAAGTCTTTGATGATTTGGATTTGAGAAGATATTTTTATTTTATTGTTAACCCGATAACATAAACCGCCTATTCTACCTAAACTACCTTTGGCTAATCCTTTACACAATTTACTTAAAGCGAATTCTCCTTCCCCCCTGATAGCAAAATCAATATAAAGGTAACCTAATACAAACTCAGGGAACTCTGTAGCAACTCTGCCTCCTACAACTACAGTAATATTCTTATTTATTTCTTTAACTCTCCGAGCAACTTCTAAGGCAGAGAAAAAATATGGAGAAAAATTTGCAGAAATACCTACAATTTGAGGATTATAAGCTCTTACCACATTGGATATTTCCTCATAGGTTAAACCAAAATGAAAGAAACCTTGAAAAAGGCTAAAGGGTAATTTATTAGACTTGTAGTACCTTTTTAGATAATTAAACTCTTTTGGGAAAGTTAAAGAAAATTTCTTATTTTCTTCTAAAGAATTCAGTAGTTTAACTTTGATACCCTCTTCTTTTAAAACTGTCGCTAAATAAAGAATACCTAAAGGAAAATTACGTTTGATGGTAAAAAATGAATCTTGTATTGGTGGCACAATAAGAAGAACATTCATCAAATTATAATTTCTTAAATTTAGCAATAAAAAAACCTTCCATACAATTATCGGGAATAATTCTACAGGTAAGTTTCAAACTCTGAGAAAACTTTTTATTTCGCCATTTTAAAAGACCAGCTATAGCATTCTTCAAGGGAATATCCACAGGTAAAAGTTCTAAACTATCTTTAAACTTATTTAATGCCCAATCTACCATTTCCTCGTTCTCCTCAGGAGAAAAAGTGCAAGTAGAGTAAACCAGTATACCTTGAGGCTTTAAAGAGTGAATTGCGGAAGCAAGTAATCTTTTCTGCTTATGTGTCATCTCTTTAACTTTACGATACTTCCAATACTTAAAACTCCTTGGGTTTAATACGTAAAAACGACCCTCAGCAGAACAAGGAGCATCTAAAAGAATTTTATCAAAATAATCAGGAAATTTTTTCCTTATCCATAACCCATCATAAAGAAGAGGTTTAACAAAGTTTGCTCCTTGAATTTCTAAGTTGGTAAGGAGTTTATAGTAACGCGTTCTTATTTTCTCTACAGCTATTATCTCACATTCTCTACCTACTAAAGAAGCTATCTGGGTAGTTTTTGCTCCTGGTGCAGCACAAAGGTCTAATATCTTATCGGTAGGTTGAGGAAAAAGCACAAGAGGGGGTATCATACTGGAAACATTCTGAATATATATGTAACCTTGACGATAAAGGTTTGTTTTCTGGAGAACTCTTAAATCGCTCTTTAAAATAAATCCACCTTGTGGCCATATGAGTTCTTTATATCTTATATTCTCTTTAGCTAACTCTTGCTTCAACTTAGATAAATCTATCTTTAAATAATTTATACGAAAACTCTGTTCTTTTTTAGACATAAATGTATTACAAATCTGAGAATAATAAGAGGGATAGATTTCTCTTAGTCTTATTAAAAATTCCTGAGGTAATTTATAAACTGTATCTTTCATCTTTATTTAAACTCAACATAAGGTGAAGATTTAAAAAAATATTTACCACCTAAATGGAATATTAAATCAACGCAAGAAGTATCCCAGAAGTTATCTTTAAAATAATTATCTTCTGCCTCAGCATATATAGCTTCTCCTAAAAATATAAAGTGGTCACCTATCTCTTTCACATCGATAACTACACATTCTATATGCCCAATACATTCAGAAATTTTGGGAGTACTTACCAAACTATGCGCTTTATCACAAGTTAAAGCTGTTATCTTAAACTTATCTACCTCCCAACCGGTTAAAGAACCACAGGCTATAACTTTGTCCAATAATGTCCAGGGGGGAATATTAATAATAAACTCGTGTTTTTTATTTATTAGCTCAGAAGAAAAATGTCTTTTAGCTAAAGCTATCCCAACTACTGAAGGAACTCTTGAAACAGGCATATGCCAAGCACAGGTAGTAATATTTCTCTTATCTTTATAAGCACAACTTATAAGCATAACCATACCACAATTAATTAATCGATTAATCCTTTCCTTATTAACCTCTCTCTTCATAGTTACCTTCCTTGTTAAAAACCTCTATATAAACCTATTCTCTTCGCATAATTAACCACCTCTAAATATTCTTCCTTATTAATTCTTCTTGTCAACTCAAAAATTTCACCTGCTTTGTAACAAGGATGATACTGGCCCATTATATTAACATAGGTACAAGAAGAAATATTCTCCTTTATAAAATCTAAAATAGCAAAAGAACCTGCTAATCTATGGGGTAAAACAAGGTGTCTTACCAGTAACCCTTTTTTAGCTACACCTTTTTCTATCACTAAATCTCCTACATCGTTATGCATTTTAATTACTGCCTCTTTAACTTTATCCCAATAATCGGGAACAGAAGAAAATCTTAAACCAATAGCATTATCTGAATATTTAATATCAGGCATATATATATCAAATGCTCCTTTAATAAGGGAAAGAATTTCTACACTTTCGTAACCACCACAGTTATAGACTAATGGTAGTGTTAACCCACCTTCTATAGCTATAATCAATGCTTCTAAAATCTGAGGTAAAACGTGGGTAGGAGTAACAAAATTGATATTTTCCGCTCCTCTCTTTTGTAAATTAAGCATAATCTCTGCTAACTCCTTAGGAGAGACTACTTTGCCTTCCCCTAAATGAGATATAGTATAATTTTGACAGTATATGCAGCCTAAATTACAGTTAGAAAAAAATATTGTTCCCGAACCACCCTTACCTACTAATTCTGGTTCTTCCCCAAAATGCAGGAAAAAACTATCTACTTTAGCAAACCTACCTGTCTTACAGAAACCTAATTGATTATCCGCTCTATTCACCTTACATTGACGAGGACACAATCTACAATTCTTTAGTTGTTCTAGAAGTTTATTCTTAATATCTTCTAAAATACCCTTTTTGTAGAGCTCTATATATGACATAAATACAGATAAATCCTTTCCCTTCATTTCCACCCGGCGGGTGGTCAAAAGGTTAATAATTAATCAAATTCTTTAGATTCTGCTCTTAACTGACCACAACTGGCTAAAATATCTTGTCCCTTGGATTTTCTTAAAGTAAAAAAAACATTTTGCTTTTTTAGAACATCCTTAAATTGTTCTATATCATTTTGAGAAGGAACCTGCCAAGAAAAAAAGCGAGAGGGGTTATAAGGGATTAAATTTATCTTACAATTCCATCCTTTAACTAAATTAGCTAACTCCTTAGCATCATCTATAGAAGAATTAACCCCTCCTATCATAATGTATTCAAAAGTTAAAGGAAATTTATCTTTTTTTGAGCACTTTTTAAGTGTAGATATTAACTCTTCTAAGGGGTTATCTTTTACCCCCGGCATAAGTTTAAGTCGTTTTTGGGAATTAGCACTATGCAAAGAAATAGATAATTTAATACCTAAATTTAACTTGTAAAATTCAATTATCTTTGGTAGTAACCCTATTGTAGAAACACAGATCCTTCTTTTGCCAAAATATATTCCCCATGGGTTTTGAAATATTCTAATACTCTTTACCACATTTTCAAAATTGTCTAAGGGCTCACCTATACCCATAAATACAATATTAGTTATACTGTTCTTACCCATCCAATCTCTAACATACAGGTACTGATTAACTATCTCGGAAACTCTTAAGTTTCGTTTAAATCCCGTCAATCCACTTACACAGAAACTACATCTAAATCTACATCCTACCTGTGTAGATACACAAAGCGTTTTTCTTTTACTCTCAGGGATAACTACAGTCTCTATACGGTAATTATCATCTAACTGGAAAAGAAACTTTCTTGTGCCATCGCAAGATGTTTCTTCCTTAACTAATTCAAGTGAAGAAAAAAAGAAATTTTTCTTTAAAAAAGCACGACAACTTTGAGATATATCTGTCATCTTGTTAAAATCTTCTACTCGCTTTTTATAAATCCAAGAGAAAATCTGTTTGGCATAGAAGGGAAGAAAACCTTCCTCTTCTAAAATTTTTCTCAATTCTTCGTAAGAATAATCTTTAATATCCTTCATAATATACTCCCTAAATTTATTATAGTATTTATAAAAAATAGATGGGAAAAAATAATTATACCACTATTTAAAAAGGGTATAAATAGTTGGTTAGGTTATTGATGTTAGAACTGATAAGATATAGAAGAATTAATCATCCAATATTTTGATGTAACTTTATCGTATATTGACTCCTCGGAGATGGCAAACAGGATGCCATCTATATAATGCTCTTGATGAATTTTACCTTTAGTATCAATCTTTGTATATCCTGCACCTAAGTTAAAACTCCATTGAGGTAGAAAATTCCAACTTCCCACAATCTCTCCTAAATAAACATCCCCTTTTAAACTTGCTTTACTTACCATATCCCTATCGTAACCATAAGCAACATCGCTATCAGGATAAAGATGTATATCTTTATCTTTAATTCTTATCCAATCAGAATAGGCAAACTTAAAATCTAACTTAAGTTTATCCTGAGGATACCAACCTAAATTTACACCTATATAGGGTATATGTTGTCTTGTTTCGTAAATACCCCATTTCCAATTATTAGTATCAGTAAACGTAAAATCGTTAGCATAGGGACCGTAACCTACCTGGTTAGCATTCCATGCGGATAGCTCAAATTTCTGATACTTATATCCTCCTAAAAATCCTAAACTCATCTTAGGAGTCATAATAAAATTATAAAGATAATAAATATCAAAGACGTTACCCCTATCCATCTTCACATCAGATTCAGAATAAATATCTTTTCCCGATTGATTCCACGTAGGATAAGGTGCGGAATCGCTCCCATTTAAAAGACCATCATCAACTAAATCGTACATTGCATCTAAGAACTCTACATCGTATTCAATCCAATCAGAATCTTTCATAATCCCTGTTTTTTTATCAACATTGGTTAAAAATTCTAAATAAAGCTTTGCTTTATCTCTCTTCTCATCTTTATCATAACGATAACCCAAAGTTAAACCTACTCCACAAAGAATGTTATCTAATTCCCACTCCAATTCACTTTCTCCATGCCCACCATACTCTTGAGAATTATCAAAACTAGTATGATATGTTTGATCACCTTTTATATAGCTAAATCTCAAGAAACTAAAAGCGGCATAGTAATCTTTTCCTCCTAAAAACTCTTGAATATCTTCTCTTAGATCTTTGAAAATCCCCTCTTTTCTTTCACTTTTTTCTTGAGGTGAAGATCCCCCAGGATCTGTTTTCTTAGGTAATTGAGCAAAAATATCTTTAGATTTATCTATCAAAGTTAATCTCTCGTCTCTAATATTCTCGTATCTATCCAAATAATCGCTAATTATCTTTTCTCGAGATACACTATTCTCGTTAGAAAATACTAACAAAGGATAAAACAAAAAAAGGATAAAAAAATATATACATCTATTTTTCATCTTCCCCCCTTATACATTAATTTTTAAATATTCTCTTATCTTATCTCTATCTTCTTGGTTTATATCTATAAATTCTATACCCAACTCAAATTCTATTTTTCCCTGAGTATTAGAAGGGAAACCTCTACTATTTATAACTTTTCCTTTTAACTGGAAGAGAGAATTTAATTGGGGTAAATATAAAATTAGAGATAAATTTTTACCTATCGGTTTATCATTTTTAACAATTATTCCAATCCCACCTTCAGAAACATTGTAGGAAATAGCTGTTTCTACTAAAGAGTCTTCTTCATTAATAAAACATTTTATAGGAGAAAAATAACCTTCTCTCTTATACTTTCTTCTTTCTTCTCCCCTATATTGGTTTTGATTATAATCCATTCACTTTAATTATATACCTTCCATAAATTATGTCAATTTATTTTCTATTTAAAAATGGTATTTGCTATAATAAAAGAAGCAAAAACGATAGAAACCATAGACATCAATTTTATAAGGATATTTAGACTTGGACCAGCGGTATCTTTGAAAGGATCACCCACAGTATCTCCTACTACACTTGCTTTATGAGCGGGTGAACCTTTCCCTCCCAAATTACCTGCCTCTATATACTTTTTAGCATTATCCCAGATACAACCTGAATTAGCCATTAGCAGAGCTAATACGAACCCGGAAACTAATGCTCCACAAAGTAATCCTACTTCTGCTTCTAACCCCATAATAATACCTCCAAGAATAGGAGAAACCACAGCGAGCAGTGTAGGAAGAATCATCTCTTTCTGGGCTACAGCAGTAACTATACTTACGCAACGAGCATAATCTGCCTTTGCTTTACCTTCCATTAATCCTTCTATTTCCTTGAATTGTCTCCTTACTTCTATAACTACTTTACCAGCAGCTCTACCCACAGCTCTCATCGTCAAGGCACAGAAAAGAAAAGGAAGCATCGCTCCTACAAATAATCCTCCTATTAATCGCGGGTTCATAAAATTGTTATCCAATGTCTTCCCTAAAGAAATTATTCTGTCAAAATAAGCAACTATAAGAGCTAATGCCGTTAAAGCTGCTGAACCAATAGCAAATCCTTTACCTGTGGCCGCTGTAGTATTACCTAAAGCATCTAAAGCATCTGTTCTTTGCCTAACTTTCTCATCTAAACAGGACATCTCAGCATTACCACCAGCATTATCAGCTACCGGACCATACGCATCGGTAGCTAAAGTAATACCC
>JAMWDA010000141.1 GCA_023818995.1 Candidatus Omnitrophota bacterium | reverse complement strand
CAAAGAAGAAAGTATGTATATTTTGTTTATCTGGGTATAGATATCTTTCTGATTACCTTCTCATTTTACCTACCTTACTTTTTAAGATATAACCGTAGTATTATTCCCTCTAACTTACCTTATTTCAAAGAGTATAGCTTGCTTTTCTTGGTTTGGGGAGTTACTCTCATATTTCTTCTAAACAATTACCGACTTTTTTCTACAGATCGCAGTGTAACTATTCCTAAAGAGTTTTGGATGACAATTAAGTGTGTATTTTTTTCTTCGCTCTTAGCAGGATTAGTAGTATTTCTTCTGCAAATGATGATGTTTTCGCGTCTGGTATTTGGTCAGGCAATAATACTTTTGATTTTAACTTTATCTTTTTGGCGGGCATTTAAGAGAACATTTATTCGTTATCGCGTTGCGCATGGGTATCATAACATCAATGTATTGATTGTAGGAGCGGGTAGGACCGCTAAATTGTTAGTAAAAGAGATAGAGAAACAACCCTATTTAGGAATTAGAGTTGTAGGGTTCTTGGATGACAATAAGTTTGGTAAGGTGATGGATTACAGTGTTCTTGGTAAAATTAATGATTTAAGTGACGTAGTCCAGCAGTATTTTGTGGATGAGATATACGTTACTATACCTTCGGAGCGCAAAAAAGTGGCTGAGGTATTGGCTGTGGGTAAGAGATTGAATAAAGCCGTGCGGATATTGGCAGATAATTTTACCATCTCTAACCATTTTGAGGGAGAAAACAATGATAAGAACAATAACGGTATAGAATCTTTAGGATTTGGTTTCCCCTTCATGCAGTTAAGATTACACCATATTGGGTATATCCCTTTGATCAGCTATATAGAAACTGGTCAGCAGGGAATAGAGATAGTGTTTAAAAGAGTTATGGATATTTTAATTTCAGCTATTGGTTTGATACTACTTACCCCTTTGTTTGTCTTGATTGCTTTTCTGATCAAGATAGATAGTCCTGGACCGGTGTTTTATGTATCGTTACGTTGTGGTAAAAAAGGTAGGGTATTTAAATTCTATAAATTTCGTTCTATGTTTGTAGGTGCGGATAATTACAAAGAATCTTTGCGAGATAAATCCGATGTCAAAGGACCGGTATTTAAGATAAAGAATGACCCAAGAGTTACGCGGTTGGGAAGGTTATTGCGGAGGTATAGCTTGGATGAGTTGCCACAATTGATTAATGTATTTAAGGGAGATATGAGTTTAGTAGGTCCACGACCACCTACTCCTGATGAGGTGGAAAAATATGATATCTGGCAAATGCGTAGGCTTGAGGTGAAGCCCGGCTTAACCTGTTTATGGCAGGTAAGGGGAAGAAGCGATTTGAGTTTCTATAAGTGGGTTAAGTGGGACCTTTGGTATATTGATAACTGGTCGCTGAGGATGGATTTATTGATCTTGCTGTGGACAATACCTGCAGTTTTAAAACGGAAAGGAGCATACTAAAAAGATAATATCTTCTCATTGATTAGTAATTGGTTTATGTAAGAACAACGCTTTGTGGTACTCTCTTAGTTATGGCTAAGTTTAATGGTTTTTTAGATTTGCCATCACAGTTTCTTAAGAGGCATATCTTTTCTCTGTATTTGGGACTTCTTACTATTCTGCTTGGTTGTTTATAAGAAAGTAGAATATTTTAGTAAAAAGCGTGGTTTATTGAAGCAGATTTCGAAAATAACAATTGTTTTTGGGTTGTTTATAATTATTTCTGCTACTTTTATGAGGCAAGTCGTAGATTGTATTAAAGTTCGTATAGGAGAAAGAGGTTTCGTATTTTTAATTGAGCTAATCTTGGTAGGTGCAGGGTTTGTCTTTATGATTATTACGATAAGGAATTATCCAGGTTTATGGAGAACAGTAGCTATAGGAGTGGTATTGTGTGTAGGTTTAATCTTTGTTTGGCAAATGAAAATTACTGTAGAGAAGATTCATATTCTGGAATACGGTATTTTGGGTTGGTTAGCAGGTAGAGATTTGTTAGGGAAAGAAAAGAGAATGGTTAAAGTTATACCGACAATTATATTTATTGGTTTAGTTAGTATATTGGATGAATTGTATCAAGCAGTTTTACCTTACCGTTATTTTGATTTTCGTGATATCTGGTTTAACGGATTGGGAGGTACTTTAGGAATAGTTTTATATTCGTTAGGAATCGTGAAGTGAATAAGTTTAAAGGACTTATATTATTGTTATTTTCCATCTTTTTTCTTCCCTGTACATTTGCCAAGAGTCAAAATTTAAAAATTCATTTCATTGACGTCGGTGAAGGAGATGCAATCTTTATTCAATCTCCCAATGGTAAAACACTGCTTGTAGATGCTGGTAATCTTATCACGGGTTTTAGAGTAGGAGAGTACTTGAGAAGAAACAATGTTCAGCGTTTAGATTATCTTGTATTTACTCATCCACACTTTGACCATATCGGTGGAGCGTTTTTTGTTATGCAGATGATGGAAGTAAGAGAGGTTCTTGATAATGGTGAGAATTTGTCTAGTTTGGTAAACTCAGTTGATATGTATCGTTGGTATAATAAACTTGTGCGCAGTAATGAGAATTATAGGGTGCTAAAAGCAGGTGATACTATTATATTAGATGAGATTAGGTTAAATGTGCTTTGGCCACCAAACCCATTTGTTTCTTTAGACTTTAATGTTAATTCTTTGGTAATAATGCTTGAATATGGAGAATTCTGTTGCCTTTTGACAGGAGATTTGACAGAGGTAGGAGAGAATGTTCTTCTAAATCAAGGTGCAGATTTAAAAGCTGATGTTTTAAAGGTTAGCCACCACGGTGCTGGTGATGCTAATAGCGAGGGATTTTTGTTAGCTGTCTCTCCCGAAATAGCTATTATAAGTGTAGATAAATCAAATTCATGGGGTTATCCTTCAGAAGAGGTGCTAAACAGGATTAGAGATAAGAAAGTAAAGATTTATCGCACGGATAAGGACGGTGATATTATTTTAACCGTTTATTTGCGTAAAAACGGCAAATCCCCCAAAATTAATATAGAGAGGCATAAATTTTAATAAAAGTTTACTGGATATTGTACTTTATGTGAGGGAATCATTTTCTTGAAATGCAAACAGTAGGAGAAATTATTGTATAGTTTTGTTAACCTCCCCATAATATCCCAATTTACAGAACATTAAAAAGATATTGGAGAAAGATTTTATGTTTAATATAATAAGTAATACTGTAGCTGAGCGAATAGATTATGAGAATTTTGAGGGAAAGCATTTTTGGGTACATCGTATAGTGGAAGATACTGATTTGTTGATTGGCTTTGAACCTATAGGTGGATTAAGTTGGGTAGATAATGATAGATATTGCCCAGTAGATGAGGGAGTTTATTGCCTTTATCCTTTAGATGAGCAAATTGTAGTTAAAAAAGACCTTCCTCTCTATCCTGTTATAGAAATTTTGAGTTTTTAGGATGTAGTATGACATAAGGTATCTTAATTATAACAGTATAAGTTTATAAAGCAATTAGGAGTTTATTAAAGTAAGATGAAAGGGAAAAAGCCAAATTATTTACTTGAAACAGTAATCAAAGTTATGAAAGATAAAAAACGAGGGAAAGTTTTAGATTTAGGTTGTGGTGATGGAGAGTAGGCTAGAAGATTAAAAGATTTGGGGTTTGAGACGTTAGCTTCTGATATAGATAAAGAAAGATTTAGGTATAGTGACGAGATACAATTTATACGTTGTGATATTACTAAGAGATTACCTTTCGAGAATAATTATTTTGATTATGTTCTTCTAATAGAAGCGATAGAACATCTAAAAAATCCTTATGAAGTTATTAAGGAGATTTATCGTATTGTGAAAGAAAGATGGATGTTAATAATATCTACTCCTAATATTCTTAATCTGAAATCAAGGATTAGGTTTCTATTTGAAGGAGCGTATGAGTTTTTTAGAGAACCGCCGTTAGATCAAATTAATAATCCTAAAGAGAAAATTTTTAATCTTCATATTGTTCCTTATCGTTACCATGGATTGGAATACCTTTTATCTCTAAAACGAAGGCGTAGTATTAAAAAAGGGGGATAGACTATAAAAGAATAAACAATATATTGCTTTCTAAAGAATTACTTTTAGGTAGACACATTATTATAGAGGCGAGAAAAAAGGAGTCAACTATTTAAAATAAAAGATGAACAATTTACTTAAATACTCTATTCTCCCAAAGCAGAGCATAGATAGTCCTCAAGAGTTTTGTGGAAGTAGCAATTACCGCCTCTTTGTAAGATTTT
>JAMWDA010000140.1 GCA_023818995.1 Candidatus Omnitrophota bacterium | reverse complement strand
CTTACCAGATGGAACTTTGCTTCCAAAAACAGAAGATGGAAGACCTGATCTAAGTAGAGCACCACCACAAGCGCAAGAGGAAACAAGACGTGGTATTGCTTTAGTTGTAAGAGAAAATGGCGAAGTTAAAATCTATTTACACCACAATATCCTTCAAATACCTTCTAAACACCTTAAGGTTATTTTTAGAAGTCATGAATTGTATCATCTTCTTTATCCTCATTTGAACGAAGAGGAAGTTCAAATAAAAACTTTAGAATATCTCATACAGACAAAAACTTTAGAGGGAGAGATTGAATTTTTAGAAAATAATAATTTAGATTTAAGACCAAGACGTGAATGGTTTAAAATTTTAACCACACCTGAACATCCATTACATTTGACTGCGCGTTATAACACATTAGAAAGCCAATTTACTGACGATGGTTTAAATTTAGGTGACTTCTATAGTAATTCTGATTATTTTGATTCTAGTAAACAACCCTTTAAGGACCAAGCAAGCGGGATACTTTCGTTACCTTTAGATAAATACGAAGGAGGTAATCAACTTTTAAATAATTTAGCCTATATTAAAACTCAATTAGAGCAAGTTGTATCTTCTGGAAAAATTGTTTGGACAGACAGAGAAAAATTGCATATCTCGTTATTTGTAAATAAGAAAAGTTATCATGATAATCTTTCAGAGCGAGAATTAAGCGATGAAGTTTTAAAGTATATAAGAGGTGTAATTCGAACAACGAAACCATTTAGGCTAACTTTTGATAGATTAATAGTTGATAGGGCAGGAACAATTTTAGTTCTGGGTTATACAGATAATGAGGAGTTGACAAAATTAAGAAACAATTTTGCTACTTTGTTCCCCGCCTTAAATAATAGTCATAATTCTGTAAGACAAAATATTATTCATATTAGTTTAGGAAGAATTATAAAATCGATATCAGATGAAGAAATTGACAATTTAAAGAGGTTTGTATGTGGATATAAAGGAAGAGAAATAGGAAGTGTATTAGTAAATGGTGCAAGATATATTAAATCACAAGGACCAATTACGCAATTTTCTATAGAGGAGATTTTGCGGCAAAGCTTTTCTAAAAAAACAATACCTATCTCTCAAACTCCTACACACAATGGTATCGTTAGATGGTTAGAAGAAGTAAGTAAAGATTTTTCTAAACCAAAAAGATTGGTAGTATTTGATTATCATTTAGATTGTGATTATGATAGTTTACCTTGTGCACGTTGGATAAGAGATTTACGCGCAAAAGATTTGCCTATTTCCACTATTTATGTAGTAAGGCCTTCTTGGGATATTATTGGTTTATCTTTGGATATGTATTTACTTACAGAGAATTTAGATGTAGTACCTTTGAGAAGTGTAAAGAGGTTACCGATAGAAAACGAAGATGTAGTGGTTTCTTTTGAAGCAGATTATATTTGTGATGGCGCAAGAGGAGAAAAAGTTACTGAGGAAATAATCCAAAGAGAAGTATCAGAAATAATAAAGGTTTTTAAAGAAAAGAAAATAACTATTTCCGCTTTACACCTTACTCCTTTTGGGAAAAGAGCTTCTAAGCTAGAGAGGAGAGTTATATCAGAAGTAGAAGCAAGATTTCCTGTTCTATATGAGAATATAGAAAATGAGGTAAATAATAAAATTGGTGTTTCATCCTCATCACTATCTTTACCCAGTTTAAATTTCGGTTTTTATGTTTTTGAAATACCAGAGTCGCAAGTTGGAGGAATTGCTGATGTGGCAGAAGGTTTACCTCAAGCAGTCATAAGAGCTGAAACAATTGATGGTTTATCTCATAGAATATTTAGAGCCACTCCTTATTATCAAAAAATGACTTCAATGTGCCAACGAATCAATTTAGGTGATTTAGAAAAAATAATTACTGTTTTCATTCCTTATAGAGAGGAAGTATTAAAGGTGGAAGTATATAAAAGAGTGATAGAAAATAATTTTATTGATTATTTATTTAAGTCAGACTTGTTTACTTTACCATATGAAAAACATGATGCTAAAAATCCAGATGAAGCCTTAAAAGAAATAGTAGCTTATAATGTAACAGTGGCTATACTTATTCTTTCAGGCGAAACAAATCCAGATGTTGTATTTCTAGCGGATTGGCAATTAGGATTATTATTGGCATATTTAGTAGAAGTGGTAAACCAAGAGGAGTCTATTTTAAGAAAAGTAATTGTTGAAAAGGAAGGAAGAGCTTATCAAGGTAAACAATTTGTAGAAAATTTTGTGCAAAAGCGTTGGTTAGAGAAAGTTGCATCAATTTGCTGGATAAATAACGAAGCTTATCGAGGACAGTTTCAAATTAAAGACCAAAAAGATTTTGTGAAAAAAACTGGTTTAGTTTCGCAAGAAGCATTTGAGAGAGCGCGCTGGATTACTCCAGAGAATCCTTCTGAGGTCTTTATGATTTTATTAAAGTTAGGCGCAGAAACAACAGGCGTTTTAGGAGGAAGGCTGATTACAGTAAGTGAGGCATACGCTAATGAGATTATGGGAGAAAATTTACATCCAGGCGAGCATCCAGGTATGCTTTATGGAATTTTTAGACGATTAAAAGTTATAGGAATTTTAAACGGAGTTATGCATCAGTGGCAATATGTAAAAAGTTTAAAAGAAAAGAAAAGAGCAAAACTTGCTTTACAAAAACAATTGAATATGGAAGAAGGGGACGATAAAAGAATAATTTTTATGATTAGCAGATTAGTTACACAGAAAGGCATTTCTTTAATTGTAGAAGCAAAAGAAGAGATTAAAGAGCTTTTAAGAGAATTTTCTAATATTCAATTATTTATAGGTGGTCCTGTGGAGGATGTATGGAAAGAAAAATTATTAGAATTAAAGGAAGAATTAGAAAAAGAGTTTCCCAAAAGAGTAAGATTTGAATTTGGATTTATTCAAGCCCAACCTTTCTTTGAAGCAGGAGATTTATTTTTGTTCCCGTCTTTATATGAACCCTGCGGCACGTTGGGCAAGAATGCATTAAATATGGTAATTACATTAGCTAGATTGACGGGAGGTTTATTAGAAAGTGCAATTCCAATAGAAAATGATAAAGGCAATGCTATTGTTTTTGAGTCTTATAGCAAAGAAGCTTTTATTTTTGCTTTAAGGGAGGCTTGTAGTCTTATGCAGGATAAAGAAAGATGGGAGAGGATTCAACAAAGTGCACCTTCTACAGTTAAGAGGTGGGATGATCAATTTTTACGCTATCAGGAAATTATTAAAGAGATTCGTCGAACAAAAAATGTAGAAGAAAAATCTTCCTCTTCCATCTCAACAGAAAAAGTTATTAGCGATATTCAGTGTGCTTTAGAAGATACAAGAGAAAAATTAAACTTAACTTATCGGATAAAACTAATTCTATATGGAAGCTATGCAGAAGGAAGACAAAGAGAAGGAAGTGATTTAGATATTGCAGTAATTTATGCTGATATACCAATAGATGGTAAGTATCAAAAAAGAGAGAGAAAAATTGCAATAAAAGATAAGTTATGTGAAACTTTAATAAATAAAGGTTACATAATTAATCTTAGCCAGGATTATATTTTAATTGAAGATATAGATGAGTTGATAGATGCACGTAAAATAGGAGAATTAAAGAGTTTAAAGAGAGTGTTTTTAATTACAGAAGATAAAGTAGAAGAGCTAAACATCGATAAGATAGTTGCACCTATTTATATATACGAATTTTTTGGAGCTGAAAAATTCAAGAGATTTTTAGAGGAGAATAAAGATAATTTTACTTCTTTTGAATTAACTGTAGTATTTAGATATTTAAAATTAGAACTTGCAACATTTAATATTCACTTACCCACAACCAATAATACTTTGGATAATGGCGGGTCATTTGATAATGGAGAGGATAGCTTTGAGACTTTGAGAAGAGATTCTAGTTCTCTTAAAAAAATAAATGCATTAAACGATATTAAAGTTTTATTAAAAGATAAACCTTCTCTTGCCACAGAAACCAACCTTCAACTCGTCTTAAAGATGTTACAGGATAAAGATAGTATTGTGCGTTTTTCTGCCTTAGAAGCCATACCTTCTTTTATCCAAGCAAATAAAGTCTTTGCCACAGAAACCAACCTTAAACTCATCTTAAAGATGTTAAAGGATAAAGATAGTAGTGTGTGTTCTTCTGCCTTAGAAGCCATACCTTCTTTTATCCAAACAAATAAAACCTTTGCCACAGAAACCAACCTTAAACTCGTCTTAAAGATGTTACAGGATAAAGATAGTAGTGTGCGTT
>JAMWDA010000139.1 GCA_023818995.1 Candidatus Omnitrophota bacterium | reverse complement strand
GCAATTTCTTTATAGCATATATTCTAAATTTATCCATTAAAGGGAATCTTTTTGATTGTTGGTCGGGGTGTCCTCCTTCTTTTATAGTAAGAGTATGGGGGATTAATTTCACAGGATACTTTAAAGTAGCACGTAACCAGAAATCGTAATCTTCGCAGGCAGGGAGGTTTTCATCAAAAAAGCCCACCTCATTAAATACCTCTCTCTTTATAGCTACCGTGGATATGCTTATACAGCATAGCTTTAATGCTTCTTTAAATACCCATCCTTCTGGTTTCTTATGATAAACCTTAGGAGGTAGAATACTACCGTTTCTATACCACAATTCTTCTGTATGAAATATTTTGTAGCGAGGGAAATTTTTAATATAGTGGTAAGTTAATTCTAATTTTAATATTCTAAAGCGGTCATCGGAATCAAGAAAACATATATATTTACCTTTAGATGCTTTTATCCCTTTGTTTCTTGCTGAGGATACACCTCTGTGCTTCTGATAAATATAGATAATATTGCTCTTTATTTTTTTTATTAGTTCAGAGGTTTCATCACTAGAACCATCATCTACAACAATTAGCTCATAGTCATTAAATGTTTGTAGGAGAACAGTCTCTATGGCTATTTTTAGGAATTTACAGCGATTGTAAGTAGGTATTATTACGCTAAAGAAGGGTATTCTCATAATCTATGTTTGAGTCGTAAAAGTTATCAAATTCAGGGACAATGAAATATATTTTGAAATTATACCTCTTATTAATTTCTATACAATCTTTTTTTAATTTCCGTGAGAATTGGTAATATTGCTCTTTATTACTGTAAATATTTTCTATCGCCTTAGCCCAAGACTTATTAAAGGAACGAATCTTATCTATGATTGTAAAGAAGTTACCCACTTTACTATTGTAGAGCTCAATATCTATCTCCTTACATAGCCCATTTAATAATTTAAATATTTCTTCTAAATTGCATAGATAAGGTATATACGGACCGATATGGATACGTAAGGGTATATTTGCCTTTTTAATTTTCTCTAAAGTAGTAAGCCTCATCTTTAAAGAAGGAGAGGTATCCTCTAAAAGAGATTTTATTTTTTCATCGGAGAAGTTTAAGGTAAAGAATATCTTGCTATTAGTTAGAATATTTAGATAAGAGGAGATTAGATGGGATTTAGTAAGAATGATAATAGGAACATTATTTTTATTTAGAATATTTATGATTTTTTCAGTTATCCGGTATGTTTGTTCTGTATAGGTAAAACATTCGCAGTTAGAGCCAAGGATAACCTTCTCAATACGACGATAGAAGAGTTCTTTTTCTAATATTTCAGGAGAATTGATTTTTACTCCTAAGATTTGAGGGGATTTTTTTGTGCTCTTCAACGATTGGCTATAACAGTAATTGCAACCAAATTCACATCCTCTATAAGGATTTATAGCGTATTTAGCTAAAGTTATATTAGTTGGGGAAAGGACCTTTCTTGTATGAATTAATTTTACTTGCATTTATAAATAAAATTGTTCTATAGAAGATATAGTGATAAAATAATAAAAAGTAAAAGCTATAGTCTATATAAAGTTAAAGATAGTTAAGATGAGTTGTGGTTTGTATATCCACATACCTTTCTGTCGGACTAAATGTCCTTATTGTGATTTTTATAGTTTGCCTTACGATAATTACTTAGCCAAAATATATATAGATATTTTATCTAAAGAAATAGAAAAAATAAATATGGAAATTGATACACTTTACATTGGAGGAGGAACACCAACTGTTTTGCCGAGAAAACTATTAGAGAGATTATTTTTTTCTTTAAGAAAGATTTTAGATAGAGCAGAAGAGATAACCGTAGAGGTTAATCCTGAAAGTATCGATGAGGAAAAATTGTTGTTGTTTCGCGATTATAAGGTTAACAGGCTAAGTTTAGGATTACAATCTTTAGAGGATAGTAAATTAAAATTTTTAGGCAGGTTACATACAGTTAAAGAGGCATTACAGGGAATAGAAGATATGCATAGATTAGGATTTAATAATATTAGCGTAGATTTAATTTACGGTTTGCCCCAAGAGGAGTGTGATGATTGGAGTAAAGAATTGGCTAATGTGATAAAACTCCCTTTAACACATATTTCTTGCTACTCTTTAACTTGTGAATATAAAACGAGATTTTATAGATTTAGAAAGATTATTGATGAGGGAGAGGTTGCTAATATGTATATTTTTAATATCCGGTTCCTGCCTAAAAGAGGTTTCTATCATTACGAAGTGTCTAATTTTTCTCGTAAAGGTTTTGTTTGTAAACATAATCTTAAGTATTGGACAGGTGGAGAATATTTAGGTTTAGGACCATCGGCGGTATCTTTTATAAATAATGAGAGGAAAAAAAATATTTCTAACATAAAAGATTATATAAGGATGTGCAAGAAAGATAAAGAGCCGATAGTTTATAGAGAGAGGCTATTATCTAAGAAGAGAGCCAAAGAGTTAGCTTCTTTAAAGATACGGACCAAAGAAGGTATATTGCTTGATGAGTTTAAGGAGTTAACCAATTTTGATTTTTTTAGTATAGAGGACTATAGAAAAATAATTTCTCTTAAAGAGATAGGGTTGTTAAAATTTTATGAGAGGAATGGCAAAATATACAGACTCTCTCTTACCAATAAAGGTTTCCTTTTCTGTGATGAGGTTAGTTCTTGTTTAGTTTAGTCTTTCCGGGAAAACTATTTGCTGTTTTTATCTCGTAGTTAATTGTTTTTGTTGAGTTTATATTTTAGATTTGTTAAAATTTTAATAAAAATTTGCCGGCGTAGCTCAGTAGGTAGAGCAAAGGTTTCGTAAACCTTAGGTCGGAGGTTCAATCCCTCTCGCCGGCTTAGCTATTTTTATAGATATACAAGAATGATGGTTAAGTTAATTAAAAAATTTAGTTTGTTAATAATTGTTAGTTTATTTGTTTTATTTTTTAATAAAGTTTTTAGTCAGCCGGGAAAGAACTATGAGTTTGCTGGTTCTTTTTATCCTGCTAATCCACTTTCATTGGATAAGTTGATTACTGATTTTATTTCCCAAGTTTCTCTCTCTTACTTTTACGGCGATAAAAAAATTTTAGGGATTATATCCCCTCATGCTGGATACGTATATTCAGGTAAAGTGGCTGCTCACAGTTACAAGATAGTTCTTGAGGAAGATTTTGACACAGTTATTATATTGGCTCCCACCCATCGTTATTACTTTGAAGGAGTAGGTATATATCCTCAAGGTTTATTTGATACTCCTTTAGGTAAACTACAAGTAGATAATGATTTAGTCCCCTATTTTTCTTCTCTTGATTTTGTTAGATTAGAATCAGAATTATTCTCTGGTGAGCATTCTATAGAAGTCCAATTACCATTTATTAAGAAAGTTTTACCTCAATGTAAGATATTGCCGATTGTGTTTGGTAGAGTAAGTTTAGAGGAAATAAGAAAGTTGGTAGATAAAATTTATGAAGTTTCTCTACTCAAAAATACTCTCGTGGTTGTCTCTACGGATTTATCCCATTACTACTCCTACGAAGAGGCAAAAATTATAGATTCCCAGACGATAAGTTACATAGAGAATGAGGATTTTGCTTCTCTTTGGGAAAGTTTTCTCTTAGGTGAGAATCGTGCCTGCGGTATGTTACCGATTATTACTTTTGTTATATACGTTAAAGAGAAAGGAGGCGATATTATTATCAACAAGTACGATACCTCTGCTACTGCTACTAAAGATAGCAAGAACGTAGTAGGATACTTAAGTGCTATAGGTTATTGTTTAGATAAAAAGGAGGAGAAGATGAGTTTAACAAAGGAAGAAAAATTAACCTTGCTTAATATTGCCAGAAGCACATTGGAGAATTATTTAGAAAAGAAGGAAATTCCAGAATTTAAAGTTGATTCGCAAAGATTATGGGAGAAAAGAGGGGTATTCGTTACTTTAAAGAAACATGGCCAACTGCGTGGTTGTATTGGAAGAACTGTTGCCGAGACACCTCTGTATAAGACAGTATCTATGGTAGCTATTGATTCTGCTCTCAATGACCCAAGGTTTCCGCCGGTAACTTTAAGAGAAATGAAAGATATAGAAATAGAAATTTCCCTTCTTACACCTTTTGAAAGGGTAAAGAGCTTAGATGAAATAAAGGTTGGTGTGCATGGTCTCTTGATTCAAAAGGGATTTTATTCGGGATTACTCTTACCACAGGTTCCTTTAGAATATGGGTGGGATAAAAAGACATATTTAGAGCACCTCTGTCTTAAAGCTGGTCTACCAACCGATGCTTATAAG